>JACZWD010000230.1 GCA_022572335.1 Pseudomonadota bacterium | reverse complement strand
TCGCCGCCGAGCCCGAGGACCTTTCGCTCCAGGCCGCGGCCGCCACGGCGGCCGCCACGGCGGCGCAACCGGCGGCGCCCGAACCTTCCACGGCGGTCGAGGCGCCCGAAACCGCCGCCGTTTCCACACCATCGGCGGAAGCGGAGCCGGAAGCCATCCCCATGCCTGCCCCGGCTGCGCCGGTGCGCGCCAGGCGCTACATGATCGCCGCCGCCAATCCCCTGGCCGCGCAGGCGGGGCTGGAAATGCTGCGCGCCGGCGGCAGCGCCGTGGACGCCGCCATCGCCGCCCAGATGGTGCTGAACCTGGTGGAACCCCAGTCGTCGGGCATCGGCGGCGGCGGATTCCTGGTGCACTTCAATGCCAAGACCGGCGACATCGCGGCTTATGACGGCCGCGAAACGGCGCCCGCCGCGGCGCGCCCCGACATGTTCCTGCGCGACGACGGCACGCCGATGAAGTTCTACGAGGCCGCCGTGGGCGGTCTCGCCGTCGGCGTTCCCGGGCTGCTCAGGATGTTGGAGGCGGCGCACCGCGAGAACGGCCGCCTGCCCTGGGCGACGCTGTTCGCGCCGGCCATCAAGCTGGCCGAAGACGGGTTCGCCATGTCCGAACTCCTGAACGCCATGGTCGCCCGCGACGCCAATCTCAAGACCTTCATCGGCGCGGCAGCCTATTTCTTCGACGCCGACGGCCAGGCCAGGCCGGCCGGGACCATGCTCACCAACCGCCCGCTGGCCGAGACCTTGCGCCTGATCGCAAGGGGCGGGGCGGAGGCCTTCTACACCGGCCTCATCGCCCACGACATCGTGCGCGCCGTGCGCGAGGCCAGGGTCAATCCGGGGACACTGCGCATGGCGGACCTGGCGGCGTATAAGGCCAGGAAACGCGAACCCGTGTGCCTGTTCTACCGCGTGTGGCTGATCTGCGGCATGCCGCCGCCGTCGTCCGGCGGCATCACCACCCTGCAGATCCTCGGCATCCTCCAGGCGTTCGACCTGGGGTCCTTGACGCCGATGTCGGGGAAGGCCGTCCACCTGGTCGCCGAGGCCAGCCGGCTGGCGTTCGCCGACCGCAACACCTACATCGCCGATCCCGACTTCGTCCCGGTGCCCACGGCGGGCATGCTGGACCCCGGGTACCTGAGCCTGCGCGCCGGCGAGATCGCGGCCTGGCGCAGCCTGGGCAAGGCGCAGCCGGGCATGCCGGGCGTGGAGACAGGATTCCGGCACACCCCTGATGACCCCGCCCGCGGAGTCTCGACCACCCATTTGAGCGTCATCGATGCGAACGGCAACGCCGTCGCCATGACCACCAGCATCGAAACCACGTTCGGCTCGCGGATCATGGTGCGCGGCTTCCTGCTCAACAACCAGCTGACGGATTTCTCCTTCCGCCCGGAACGGGAAGGCGGGCCGGTCGCCAACCGGCTGCAGCCCGGCAAGCGGCCGCGCAGCTCCATGGCGCCGACCCTGGTGTTCGACGGCCAGGGCCGGGTCGTGATGGCGCTCGGCTCGTCTGGGGGTTCGCGCATCATCGGGTACGTGGCCAAGACCCTGGCCGCCGCCTTGGACTGGAAGCTGAACATCCAGGCGGCCATCGACCTTCCCCACTTCGTCAACCGCAACGGCGCGACGGAACTGGAGCGCGGCACGCCGCTGGAGGCGCTGGTGCCGGCCCTCGAAGCCCTGGGCCACAAGGTCGCCGTCCGGCGCCTGACCAGCGGCCTGCACGGCATCATGGTCACCGAGGACGGGCTCACCGGCGGCGCCGATAAGCGCCGGGAAGGCGTCGCCATGGGGGATTAGGTCCCTCTATCACAATTCGATGGTATGTGTGATAGAGGAGACTGAAATCTGATCAAGCGCTTGCCATGGCCCCCCTCCCCCGTATTTTCCTCGTGCCCGGCGGCGATCGGCGCCTGCGCCTCGGCCACCCCTGGGTCTACGCCAACGAGATTCGCATGGACGCCGAGGCCAGGGCGGTGGCGGCGGGATCGCCGGCCGCCGTGCACCGGGTGGACGGCAAGCCCCTCGGCGTCGGCACCTTCAATCCCCATTGCCTGATCGCGTTCAGGCTTTTCGCCCGCGACCCGGCGGCCGCGCTCGACCGCGCCTTCCTTGCCCGGCGCCTGGAACGCGCCCTTCGACTGCGCCAGCGGCTGTTCGCGCGGCCGTTCTACCGGCTTGTCCACGGCGAGGCCGACGGCCTGCCGGGGCTCGTCGTCGACCGCTTCGACGACGTTGTGTGCCTGCAGGCGGGCACGGCGGGCATGGAGGCCCTGCTGCCCGCCGTCCTCGACGCGCTCGAGGAAATCCTCAGGCCCCGCGCCGTGGTGCTGCGCAACGACGGCGCGGCGCGCCGGCTGGAGGGGCTCGAGCCTTACGTCCGCGTCGCCAGGGGAGCGGTCGACGGCCCGGTCGAGGTGGCGGAAGGGGACGTGCGCTTCCTCGCCGACCCGCTCGAGGGTCAGAAGACGGGATGGTTTTTCGATCAGCGCGACAACCGCGCCTTCATGGCCGGGCTGAGCCGGGGCGGGCGCATGCTGGACGTCTACTGCTACGGCGGCGGGTTCGCCCTTGCCGCCGCCGCCGCGGGCGCCACCGAGGTCCTCGCCGTCGACAGCTCGGCCCCGGCGCTCGACCTGGCCCGCCGGGCCGCCCGGCTGAACGGCCTGGACGGGCGCTGCACCTTCCTCGGCGGCAAGGCGTTCGAGGAGCTGGAGCGCCTGGCCGGCGAACGGTTCCGGGTGGTGGCCGCCGACCCGCCCGCCTTCGTCAAGTCGCGCAAGGACCTGCGGGCGGGCCTCAAGGGGTATCGCAAGCTGGCCCGCCTGGCGGCCGGGCTGGTGGAGCCCGGCGGCTTCCTGTTCGTGGCGTCCTGCTCCCACAACGTGGAGGCGGCCCTCTTCGCGGACGAAGTGGCCAGGGGAGTCGCCACGGCCGGCCGCGCGGGCCGGGTGATCCGCGCCGCCGGCGCCGCCCCGGACCACCCGGTGCACCCGTTCCTGCCCGAGTCCGCCTACCTGAAGACCCTGGTGCTCGAGCTCGACTGAACGGCGGCCGGCGGAGACTTCGGCGCGTGGCGGACAGGTGGAGGGCAAGGCCGTTGCGGGCGGCGCCGGGCTCGGCTACCGTGCGCCCGCCGACGCCTGTGGCGCCCCGGCGGAGGGATGGCCGAGCGGCTTAAGGCGCACGCCTGGAAAGCGTGTTCACCGAAAGGTGTCGAGGGTTCGAATCCCTCTCCCTCCTCCAGCCTACGCTAAAGCTTCGGCTGGCTTACGCCGTAGGTGTAAGTCAGCAATTAAAAGAGTGAAGGCTGCCCTCCGACCTTCAGCGGGCAGAAGCCGACTTTCGGTCGGCGAAGGCCGAAGCC
>JACZWD010000229.1 GCA_022572335.1 Pseudomonadota bacterium | reverse complement strand
CGGCTCGTCGGGCAGGAGGAAAGGTGCAGGCGATGCGGCGCATCGTCAAAACTTTTCGACGCCCTCCGACGGGCCGCATACGCGACCGCAACGGCGGCTTACCAAGGCTTTCGGACGGCGTCGCGCAACCCTTCGCGATGCCCCGCATCGCCACGGCGCACGCTTAGGGCCGAAAACCTTGGTAAGCCGGCTCGTCGGGTCATAACCAGCGACCCTTGGTATCAGTTGTAGCGGACCTTGACGACCTCATAGGATTTGGACCCGCGCGGCGTGCTGACCTCGACGCTGTCGCCCGGTGCGGTGCCGATGAGCGCCCGCCCCAGCGGCGATGTGATCGACAACCGGCCGGCGGAGACGTCGGCTTCATGGCTGCCGACGATCAGATAGGTGATCTTTTCGTTGGTGTCCTCGTCGGCCAGGTGCACGGTGGCGCCGAAACGGACCACGTTGCCGGTTACCTCGCTCATGTCGATGACGTCGGCGCGGCTGACGATGTCCTCGAGCTCCATCAGCCGTCCTTCGATGAAGCTCTGACGTTCGCGGGCGGCATGGTATTCCGCGTTCTCGCTCAGGTCCCCGTGTTCCCGCGCGGCGGCGATGGCGCGGATAATGGCCGGCCTTTCTTCGGTCTTCAGACGTTTCAGTTCGTCCTCCAACTTGGCCAGCCCGTCGGCCGTCATGGGTATTTTTTCCATCGCCGGCGTTCCCGAAGACTCAGCGCCAAAAAACAAACCCCCACCCCCCTCGACAAAGGGTCGGGCGAAGGCGGCACCTCCAAAGAGGGTCCTAGAACGATGCTGTAAAATAGGACTGCAACGGCGCGACTTCAAGACTGCCGCCGAGCAGGGCCTCGATGGCGTCCACGGCGGCGGCGGCGCCGGCCATGGTGGTGTAGTGGGGCAGGTTGTTGACCAGGGCCGAACGGCGGATGGAGAAACTGTCGGCGATGGCCTGGGCGCCCTCGGTGGTATTGATCACCAACTGTACCTGGCCGCTGGTGATGGCGTCCTCGCAATGGGGCGGACCCTCCAGGACCTTGTTGATGCGCCGCACCTCGAGGCCCGCCTGGTCGAGGTGCCGCGCCGTGCCCGAGGTGGCCAACAGGCTGAAGCCCAGGCCTTGAAGCCGCCCCGCCAGCTCGCCCGCCCGGGGCTTGTCCCGGTCCTTGACCGAAATGAACACCGTGCCCTCTTTGGGCAGGCGCACGCCGGCGCCCAACTGGGATTTGGCGAACGCCCGGGCGAAGTCGCTGTCGATGCCCATCACCTCGCCGGTGGATTTCATCTCCGGGCCGAGGATGATGTCGACGCCGGGGAAACGGTCAAACGGGAACACCGCTTCCTTGACCGCCGCATGGCGGCCGCGCGCCCTGTTGCCCAGGTCGAAGGCGGACAGGGCCTCCCCGGCCATGATCCGGGCCGCGATCTTGGCGATGGGGACGCCGGTGGCCTTGGCCACGAACGGAACGGTGCGGCTGGCCCGCGGGTTGACCTCGAGGATGTAGATATCGCCGTCCTTGACCGCGAACTGCACATTCATCAGCCCGATCACGTGCAACGCCCGGGCCAGCACTTCGGTCTGGCGCCCCAGTTCGGCCACCGTCTCTGCGTCCAGGGTATGGGGCGGCAACGAACACGCCGAATCGCCGGAATGGATTCCGGCCTCCTCCACGTGCTCCATGATGCCGGCCACGTAGACGTCCGTGCCGTCCGCCAGCCCGTCTACGTCCACCTCGATGGCGTCCTCCAGATACGAATCCACCAGCACCGGGCTGTCGCCCGAGACCCGCACCGCTTCGGTCATGTAGCGGACCAGCGCCTGGTGGTCGTGGACGATCTCCATGGCCCGCCCGCCCAGCACATAGGACGGCCTGAGCACCAGCGGATAGCCGATATCGGCGGCGACGCCCTCGGCTTCGGCCAGGGACCGGGCGATGCCGTTGACCGGCTGGCGCAGACCGATCTGTTGAAGAAGGGCCTGGAACCGCTCCCGGTCCTCGGCCAGGTCTATGGCGTCGGGCGAGGTGCCGAGGATGGGGATGCCGGCCGCCTCGAGGGCCGCGGCCAACTTGAGCGGCGTCTGCCCGCCGAACTGGACGATGACGCCGAGAAGGCGGCCCCGGGACTGCTCGACACGGATCAGTTCGGTCACGTCCTCCTCGGTCAGGGGCTCGAAGTACAGCCTGTCCGAGGTGTCGTAATCGGTGGACACGGTCTCCGGATTGCAATTGACCATAATCGTCTCGAAGCCCGCTTCCTTGAGGGCATAGGCCGCGTGCACGCAGCAGTAATCGAACTCGATCCCCTGGCCGATGCGGTTCGGGCCGCCGCCCAATATCACCACCTTGTCGCGGTCCGACGGGTCGGCCTCGCATTCGGCCGGCGTCAGCCCGTCGCCCTCGTAGGTCGAATACATATACGGCGTGCGCGCCGGGAACTCGGCGGCGCAGGTGTCGACGCGCTTGAACACAGGGACCACGCCCAGGGCCCGGCGGCGGCCGGCCACCGCGTCCGCCGTCCCGCCCGCGAGCTCGGCCAGGCGCTCATCGGAAAAGCCCAGCATCTTCAGGCGCAACAGGCCCGGCGCGTCGCCGGGAAGGCCGCCTTCCCGGACCCCGTTCTCGACCTCGACCAAGTGCCTGATCTGGTCCAGGAACCAGGGGTCGTAGGCGCAACTGGCGTGGACCTCGTCGACGCTCAGGCCGTAGCGGAAGGCCTGGGCGATGACCAGCACGCGGTCGGGGCGGGGCAAGGCCAGGGCGGCGCGGATGGCATCGGTGTCGGCGCCGTCCTTGGCGCCGTCGATCTCCACTTCGTTGAGCCCGGTCAATCCCGTCTCCATGGAGCGCAGGCCCTTTTGCAGGGATTCGGGCCACGTGCGCCCGATGGCCATGGCCTCGCCGACCGACTTCATCGACGTGGTGAGCAACGCCTCGGCGCCGGGGAATTTCTCGAACGTGAAGCGTGGGATCTTGGTGACCACGTAGTCGATGGTCGGCTCGAAGGACGCGGGCGTGATGCCGGTGATGTCGTTGTCCAGCTCATCGAGCGTATAGCCGACGGCCAGCTTGGCCGCCACCTTGGCGATGGGAAAGCCGGTGGCCTTGGACGCCAGCGCCGAGGACCGCGACACCCTGGGGTTCATCTCGATGATGACCAGGCGCCCGTCTTGCGGGTTGACGGCGAACTGCACGTTGGAGCCGCCGGTATCGACGCCGATCTCGCGCAGCACCGCGATCGAGGCGTTGCGCATGATCTGGAATTCCTTGTCGGTGAGGGTGAGCGCCGGGGCGACGGTGATGGAATCGCCGGTGTGTACGCCCATGGGGTCGACGTTCTCGATCGAGCAGACGATGATGCAGTTGTCGGCCTTGTCGCGCACCACCTC
>JACZWD010000228.1 GCA_022572335.1 Pseudomonadota bacterium | reverse complement strand
CTCCGACGGGCCGCATACGCGACCGCAACGGCGGCTTACCAAGGCTTTCGGACGGCGTCGCGCACGCTTTGCGATGCCCCGCATCGCCACAGCGCACGCTCCTGGCCGAAAACCTTGGTATGCCGTCCCTATGGGTCATGATCAGCGTCCCTTGGTATTACATTGCACTTACACAAATTAGTCAGCCACCGGAAATTTTGGTAACCTATTGAAATATTGGTGGGCCCGGCAGGATTCGAACCTGCAACCAGACCGTTATGAGCGGCCGGCTCTAACCAGTTGAGCTACGGGCCCGGGGCCAGAAGACAGGGATCAGGTATCAGAAAACCGCCACCCCTGATCCCTGATCCCTGACCCCTGACCCCTGATCCCTGTCTTCAGTAATCCAGGAAGCTTCTCAGCTTGCGTGAGCGGCTGGGGTGCTTGAGCTTGCGCAACGCCTTGGCTTCGATCTGGCGTATGCGCTCGCGGGTGACGGAGAACTGCTGGCCCACTTCTTCCAGGGTGTGGTCGGTGTTCATGCCGATGCCGAAACGCATGCGCAGCACGCGCTCCTCGCGCGCCGTCAGGGAGGCCAGGACCCGGGTCGTGGTTTCGCGCAAATTGGCCTGTATGGCCGCGTCCAGGGGCTGGACGGCGTTCTTGTCCTCGATGAAATCGCCCAGGTGGCTATCCTCTTCGTCGCCGATGGGCGTTTCCAGGCTGATCGGCTCCTTGGCGATTTTGAGCACCTTGCGCACCTTTTCCAGGGGCATGCTCAGCTTCACCCCCAGTTCCTCGGGCGTCGGCTCGCGGCCGATCTCGTGCAGCATCTGGCGCGAGGTGCGGACCAGTTTGTTGATGGTCTCGATCATGTGCACCGGGATGCGGATGGTGCGCGCCTGGTCGGCAATGGACCGCGTGATCGCCTGGCGGATCCACCAGGTGGCGTAGGTGGAGAACTTGTAGCCGCGCCGGTATTCGAACTTGTCCACCGCCTTCATCAGGCCGATGTTGCCTTCCTGGATCAGGTCCAGGAACTGGAGCCCGCGGTTGGTGTACTTCTTGGCGATCGAAATCACCAATCTCAGGTTGGCCTCGATCATCTCCTTCTTCGCCTTGCCGGCTTCGCGCTCGCCCTTTTGCACGGTGGAGACGATGCGGCGGAACTCGGTGACGGGCAGGCCGGCCTCGTGGGAGATCTCGGCGATGGCTTCGCGAATGGTTTCGATGTCGTCGCGGAATTTCGTGGTGAACTTCTTCCACCCCTTGCCGACCAGCCGGCCGACGCGCCGCCGCCACCCCGGGTCCAGTTCGTCGCCCCGGTACTGTTGCAGGAATTCCTCGCGTTTGACCTTGCAGTTGGTGGCCATGCGCAACAACCTGCCTTCGAAGCCGATGAGGGCGCGGTTGAGCTCGTAAAGCTGCTCGACCAGCTGCTCGATGCGGGCGTTGTTGAGATGCACGTCCTCCATCAGCACGACCAGCTCGTCGCGCAGCTTGGCGTACCGTTTCTCCTGGGCCGGCTTCACCTTTTCGCCCCGTTGCAGGGTCTCGAGGCGCTTCCCCTGGAGCCTGTGGAGCTTCTTGTAGGTGGCGGTGATTTTCTCGAAGGTTTTGATCACCTCGGGCGTCAGCTTGATCTCCAGGGCGGCCAGGGAAAGGGGGGTCTCCTCGCCATCGTCCGCGTCTTCGCTGTCCCCGGATTGCCTGTCTCCCTGGCCAGCCTCCGCCCCATCCCCGCCGTCGGCGGCGCCATTTCCCTTGCCGGCGGCCTTCTCCTCGGCGGGGCGTTGGCCCTCGGCGCCCTCGGCCTCGCCGCCTTCGCCCTGCCCGCCCCCGGCCTGCCCGCCCCCGGCCCGCCCGCCTTCGGCCTCTCCGTTGCCGCTGATTGCGCCGTCGGGACCGCCGCCGTAGGTGGCCTCCAAGTCGATGATATCGCGCAGCAGCAGCTTGCCCTCGACCAGGGCGTCGTGCCATTCGACGATGGCGCGCATGGTGAGCGGGCTCTCGCAGATGCCGCCGATCATCATCTCGCGCCCGGCCTCGATGCGCTTGGCGATCGCAATCTCGCCCTCGCGCGAAAGCAACTCCACGCTGCCCATTTCGCGCAGGTACATGCGCACGGGATCGTCGGTGCGGCCGAGATCGCCGTCATCCAGATTGCCCGCGGAGGGAGCTTCGGTCTCGACGGCTTCGGTCGTGGGCGTCGAATCCTCGCCGTCTTCGTTCTCGACGACGTTGATGCCCATTTCCGAGAGCATGGTCATGGTGTCCTCGATCTGCTCGGAAGACACCTGGTCGGGCGGCAGGGCGGCGTTCAGGTCGTCATAGGTGACGTAGCCGCGCTCCTTGCCGGCCGCGACCATCTTCTTGACCGCCGCGCCAAGGGAATCCAGCAGCGGGCTGTCGGAACTCTCGTCCTGGCTGTCTCTGGATTCTGCCGTGGTCGTCGCTTTGGTTGCCATGAAATCGTCGCTTCCGGTAAAAAATTCCCCCGTGCCCGGTGTGCCTAGGCGCGCGGTCGGATGGTCATCGCGGACACGGTCAAGTCCCCTTGCCCGGGCCCGGGGGCGGCGTCGCGCCCCGCCGGCCCGCATCTGTTTCCCCTTACCCGGCCTTCCCGTTTGCGGACCCACGCGGGGTCCCGGATTTCCGCCACTTGGGGCCGGGGTGCGGTTGCCGGATGTCCGCCGGCAATCCGTTCTCTTTCAGAATGTCTTCTTTCCAACCGTCCCCGGCCGTCTCCGGAATGACATCGGAGCACGCAAAACACGCGTGCCCGGAACCCTCCAAGCCGCCCAGCGAGTCCAGTATTCCCGAAAAATCGCTATGCCTGAAGTGGCGTTCCCGCGCCGCTGAATCAAGGCCCCGTTTCCCCCGGTCAAGGTCTTTAAATCCTCGCGGCCGCGTTTGTCAAGAAAAGCCGCCGAAAACCCCGTGAATTCAAGGCGTTTTCGTCCCCCCACCGCCCACGGCACCGCCACCGCTTTCCGTCGTCGCCCGGCACCGGCCCAAATACAGTGTGCCTTCGCCCGTTATTCCCCCAAATCTTCCAATGCCGCCCGGATCAACGAATGGTCCGGGTCCCATTCGTCTTTTTTCATGTAGCCCCCGGCCGCGGCTTCCTTCCGCCTTTGCATTTCGGCGGTCAGGGCGGCACGCCGCAGGAGCGCGTAACTCTCGTCCCACGTGGCCTGGACATCTTCGAGGGACGCCTCGGGCCGGATCAGCCGATGGTGGCGCACCAGGACATGGCCGAACAGGGCATCGAGGCTTTCGGACAAACCGCGCCGGGTCAACGCCTCCCTGAGCCCATCGGCGTCGACACCGGCACCGCCCGAAAGGATCGAAAGCACGGCCTGGCGCAGATGATCGAGGGATTCGTCGCCGAAACCGATGGATCCGAGCTGGTCTTCCACACGGTCGAT
>JACZWD010000227.1 GCA_022572335.1 Pseudomonadota bacterium | reverse complement strand
ACCCTTTACAGGCAGGTCGAGAACCGCCTGGGCGAGGCCAACGTGTTGTCGGGTCTGGGCCGCCTGGAGAGCAGGCTTGGACGAAACGACGCCGCCCGCGACGCCTACGGGGAGGCCCGGACCCTTTACAAGCAGGTCGAGAACCGCCTGGGCGAGGCCAACGTGCTGTGGGGCCTGGGCGACCTGGAGCGCAAGCTTGGACGAAACGACGCCGCCCGCGACGCCTACGGGGAGGCCCGGACCCTTTTCAAGCAGGAACAGAACCGCCTGGGCGAGGCCAACGTGCTGTTGGGTCTTGGTTTGTTGGAGAAAGACGGCAATCCGGAATTGGCCAAGCGGCACCTTTTCCAGGCGGCCCAAATCTATCAACAAATCGGTCTTTCCGATCAGGAGCGCCGCGCCCTGGACGAAGCGGAGGCCATAGGCCGGTAGTTGTCAGGCTTTTCTCGACGGAAAAATAGTTCGATCGCGGGTTTGGTCCGCGAAAGCAAGACCCCTATTCTTTGGCAGCGACCACTCGGGAGCGGTTCCATGGCCGGCCTGCCCAAGGTGGAGATCACCTATTGCACCCAGTGCCGGTGGCTGCTGCGCGCCGCCTGGACGGCCCAGGAACTGCTCACCACCTTCGAAAGCGAGCTTGGCGGGGTGACGCTGATCCCCGACGGCACCGGCGGCGTCTTCGACGTGCGCGTCGGCGAGGACACGGTGTGGTCGCGCGCCGATGAGGGCCGCTTCCCGGAGATGAAGGAGCTCAAGCAGCTTGTGCGCGACCGGGTGGCGCCCGGCCGCGACCTCGGCCATTCGGACACGCCGGCGCGCAAGCCCTGAGGCTCGCCGGGCCCTCAGGCGCACATGGCCCGGATCGCCGTTCATCGGTTGCGCCGCAATCCGTCGCCACCGTGGACGATCCGGGGGGATTGAGGCATCATCAACCCCATCGGAGGACTTCACATGGGGAATCCCGGTTAACAGCCGGCAGCGCATTTCAGCGGGGGGGCCTGACCATGCAGCATCAAGACAGCCGTTTTCCACCCGTTAACGAGGACAGTCCGTTTTCACCGGACGACCGTTTCTACGCGGAAGAAATTCAACTCGCCTTTCGTAACCAAGGCATGCCCCTGGAGGGGCTTCGCTACCCGATCACGCCGACGCGCATGCATTATCTCCTCATCCACTTCGACATTCCGCACGTCGATGTCGAGGAGTGGAGCCTGGAGGTGGGCGGGCTGACGTCGAAACCCCTGCGCCTGACCCTTGAGGAAATCAAGCGGCATCCAGCCGTTACCATCGCCGTCACCATGGAATGCTCCGGCAATGGACGCGCGCTGCAGAGTCCGCGGCGTATTGGCGTTCCGTGGCAATTGGAGGCCGTCGGCACCGCCGAATGGACAGGAACACCGCTACGGGGACTGTTGGAGGAAGCGGGTTTACGTGACGATGCCGTGGAGATCCTGTTCACCGGCCTGGACCGGGGAGTACAGGGAGACGAGGTCCAGTATTATCAACGGAGCCTGACCATAGACGAGGCGTCCGGCGAAGACGTCCTGCTTGCCTACCAGATGAACGGTGAGCCCCTGTCGCCTCCGCACGGCTACCCGCTGCGTCTCATAGTTCCAGGCTGGTACGGTATGACCAACGTCAAGTGGTTGGATCGTGTAGAGGCCATCGGAGAGCCTTTTCACGGGTACCAGATGGACAAGTCCTATCGGATTTCTCAAACGGCCGGCGAGCTTGGTGAACCGGCGACACTGATCAAGGTACGCGCGCTCATGGCGCCTCCGGGTATACCGGATTTCCTCACCCGGGCCCGCCTGGTGGAAGCCGGACCGGTGACGCTTACGGGGAAAGCCTGGGCTGGCCGATCGGGCATATCCGGTGTGGAGCTCAGTGTGGACGATGGCTCGACGTGGTCGGAAGCGGAGCTGGGAGAGCAGGTTTCGCGGTATGCGTGGACGGCATGGTCCTTCGGATGGAACGCCACCCCCGGCAGGTACAGCTTGTGCGTTCGGGCCACCGACAGTGAAGGGAACGTGCAGTCCGCGGACCAATCCTGGAATTACGCCGGGGTTGCCGAAAACATGGTCCAGCGCGTCCACGTGCTCGTGGAATGACAAAACCGTATTGATCCAGGGCCTCCGTTAAGTTCCCCAATGCCAGATCGAATTACCCTGCCCCCCGCGGCGCCGAGGCTGCGGCTCGCCCGACCCTCAGGCGCACATGGCGCGGATCGCCGTCCACTCGGCGTCGGTGAGGGCCGGGGCGCCCCGGCGGGCGTTCGTGCGGATCGTATGGGCGCGGTCGGCCGAAGGGGGGTGGGTGGAGAAGAAGGCAAGCGCGTCCGACGGTTCCCCCTCCCTGGCCTCCACCCGTTCCAGGAAAGCGCCCAGGTGCCGGGCGTCGTAACCGGCGGCGTTCATCAGCTCCGTCGCGATCGCGTCGGCCTCGCGCTCGGCCTCCTGGGTGTACGCCGATGTCAGCACCATTTGCCCCAGGCCGGCGATCACGGTGCCGCCGCCGACGTCGCCGATGAGCAGCCCGATGAGCAGCGACGTGCCCGCCATTTCGATCGCCACCTTGATCGGGTGATGGCGCGCCACGTGGCCGATCTCGTGGGCGAGCACGGCGGCCACTTCGTCCCCGTTGCCGGCGAAGTCGAGCAGGCCGCGCAAAACCAGGATATGCCCGCCCGGCAGGGTGAACGCATTGACCATGCCGGTATCGACGACCCGTACGCGCAGCGCCACCGGCTCGTCCAGTCCGCCGGCGAGCCTGGCGGCGAGGGCGTCGAGGGCGGCCTGGCCGGCCTGGCCGGCGCACACCCGGTTGGTGTCGTCTTGGTTCCTGTTGATCGCCGCCAGAAGGCGAAGCACCTGTTCCGCCGTCTGTTCGCCGATCCGCTGTTGCAGGGCGGCGGGAATGGCGAAGGCGAATTCCTGCGCCAGGCGCGGGATGACCACGGTGACCACCAGCACCACCGAGACGGCGGCCGCCGCGCCCCACACCAGCACCGGCCGCCAATAGCGGCTCCACCCGGGCGTGGTTTGCCACAGGCCCGGGCAGTGCCGGTCCAGCCCATCGAGGTCCTGGTCGTCGGCCAGGGTCAACCGGTCGTCCCGGTCGAAGCCGCACCTCAGGCGCACCGGCTGGCCGCGCCCCGGCCTGTCGACAAGGTGGACGTCGGCCGCCGGCCAACGGTCGACGGCGGCGCCTTCGCTGTCGAGGATGACCAGCGCGCCGGCCTCGATGCGGAGAATCACCGGCCGGCTCTGGGCGGTCCGTCCGTCGTTGTAGGTCGCCGGCACGTCCACTAGTACTTACTTTCACGATTTCGCGCACCATACGACGGTCTTGCGAGGTCATCCGGCTAGGAGCGCGGCGCGCCGTGATGCTGGAGCATCACAAGCGGCGCGCGACGACGCCGGGGGCCGCGGGGG
>JACZWD010000052.1 GCA_022572335.1 Pseudomonadota bacterium | reverse complement strand
CGTCTTCGCCGGCGAACCGCCGGCAACCGTGGAAGACCGGCGCCCGGGCTTCGGCAGGTTCCTTCTCGGCGGCGTCGAGGTCATGCGCGACGACCGCCGGTTCCGTCTGTTCCTGGGCGCCCAATGGCTCGGCGGAATGGTCACCATGGCGCTGCCGTTCTACATTTTACAGGCGCAAATGGGAGGAATGCTTCTCGCCAGCGACGTCGCCATCCTGATCGGTGCCCAGACGGTGGGGGCGCTTCTCTCCAACCCGCTGTGGGGCTGGTGGGGGGATCGCCGGGGCAAGCTCAGCCTGCTCGGCCTGGTGGCCGCCCTTGGCGCCGCCGCCCCCGCGCTGACCCTGGTCTGGCTGGGAATGGGCGAGATGCCGCGCGGCGAGGCACTGGTATGGTTCGGCCTTGTGTTCTTCCTTCTCGGCGCCGAGGGCAACGGCAGAACCATCGCTTACCTGGGGTACCTGATGGAAATCTCGCCCGACGGCCGGCGTCCCGCCTACAGCGGATATTTCAACGCCCTGGTCGCGCCCGCGTCGTTGTTCCCCATCGCCGCCGCCGCGGTCGGCCAGGCGGTGTCCTTCGCCGCCGTGTTCGGGCTCAGCCTCGCCGCCGCGGGACTGCAGATTTTGGCCCTCCGCCGGCTGGCCAGGGTGACATCTGATACCAAGGTGCGCCGGTGACCCGTTTTCGCTGGTTTCTCGCCAGGCTGCGGTACCGGGTCCACGGGCTGCGGCTGGCCGGCGCGCCCGAGGACAGGGTGTGGTACTTCGCCTTCGGCGCCAACATGCATGACAGCGCCTTTCGCCAACGGCGCGCCATGTGTCCGCTGGAATGGCGGGCGGGACGGGTGCGCGGGTACCGCCTTCGCTTCAACCTGGAAGGGCGTCCGCGCGGCAAGGCGGCGCCCGCCAACCTCTCTGCCGATGCGGACGCCGAGGTCTGGGGTGTCCTTTACCTGATCACCAGGGCCGGTCTGGTGCATCTGGATTCGACCGAGGGCGTTCCCGGGCGGCGCTACCGGCACCTCTGGGTCGAGGCGGAAGACACGGACGGCAACCGGTTTCCCGCGGTGACCTACATCGCCGAGGGCAAGGAGACGGACGGCCGGCCCTCGCTGCGCTACATCACGATGCTGCGCGAAGGCGCCCGCGCCCACGGCCTTCCGGACCACTACGTAAGGTTCCTCGAGAGCGTCCGGCACGCGGAATAGGGCCGGTACGCGCTATCGGACGGGCCGGGCGCCGCGGCGCCTGCGCGTCCACGGGGCGATCCGCGTTCCGCCAACGGAAATGGCTATCCGGTCCGCTTTCGACGCATCCGAAAGAACACATAGACGCCAGCCGCCAGGGCCAGGCCGGCGCCGGCAATTCCGGCGATCAAAGGATTGTCCGCGGCGGACGGCTTCTCAGCGGTGCGGCGGGCGGCGGCCGAGACGCCGCCCGCATGGGCGGCGCCTTGATCGTGTTCGTTCGTCAGGGCGTTGACGTGCATGACCAGATTGACGGGGTTGAACCTGAGGCCGTGATAGCGCCCCCTCAGTACGCCCCTCTTGTCGATCACGTGGGTGACCACCCCGTGCACCTGATCTCCGTCCTCGGTGTAGCTGAACTTGAGGCCATAGCGCACCGCGAGTCCGATGGTTCCGTCCTTGGGGGCCAAGCCACGGTACAGAAACATCCAGTTTACCGGGTTCAGGCCGAACTTGGCCGCGTACGACCGCATGATGTCCGCGGTCTCCTGGGCGTCCTCGGTGTCTGTCGCGATGGAAACGAACTGGACCACATCGCGCATGGGCGTGGCGTTGATTCTTTCCTGAATCGATGCAATCACATTGCTATGTAGAGGGCAGACGTCCTTGCACCGAGCGTAGACGAAAATGAGGACCACGACCTTGCCCTTGAAATCCTCGAGGCTGACTTCGCGTCCGTCCGCATCCTGGAGCGTGAATCCGGGAGCGGGCGTGTCGGTCATCTGAACGTAGGTTTCGCGCTCCAAAATTTTTGCTTCGAGGGCCTTGACGGAGTGCGCGGCCGCGGGTGGCGCGGTTGCGGCGGCCAGCGCGAGACCGAGGATGGCGGCAAGCATATTCATTGGGCTCATTTGGGTACCTCATGTGTTGCCAAGGACGGCACTCACCTAACACTTGGTCTTGATGAACGGGCTGATCTCGCCCGGGGCGGAAAAGATGACGAAACCCCGGTCTCCCCGCATGCCGGCCTTCGTGACCACCGGGGTCCCCGGCGTGGGTCCGTCAGGGCCCCCGTCGGTCTTGAAGCGAAGGTCGAATTCGCGATACTCGACCGGAGACCCCTCCTTCGTGGTCACCCGATAAACGCCATCGCAATAGGTGATGGCCCCGACCTGCTGGTCCGGTGGCGCGTCCGCCAAATGCAGTTTTTTCCCCTGCTGGTGGGCCAAGGCGGTCCCCATCGCCAGGCCGCTTGCGACAAGAAAGGTTACGAATTTTCGCATGATGCTGCTCCAGAATTGTGTGAAAGATAGAGAGGCCGTTGACCCGGCCTTGGCGTCTTGCATTCGAGCGAGCGCATTGTCCTTTGTCATTAGCTTGAGTCCTTGGCTCCGGCGTTCCTGACGTTGCCGGATGCTCTGCCGCCACGTGCTCTTGATGAACGCCAGAACGGCCCAGATTTCCTCATCCGACAGGACGCCTTGGTAAGCCGGCATGTCGCTTTCGTATCCGGGTATCAGGGCGGCGACCCCGGACTTTGTCATCTCGAACAACTGTTGGTCCCGGTGATGCCAGGTATGGCCGGTTTCGTCGTGCGGGGGCGCCGGCAGCTTGCCGTCGGGTCTGCGGATACGCCAATTCGGTTGGCCCTCGAGTCGAACCCCGTGACACGACGCGCAATTCTCGGAATAGACGGCCCTACCCAACGACACCTGTACGGGGTCGCTGGGATCGGCGCCGGCCGTCGTCGGTGTCAGCCAATTGAACGCAACGGCGGCGGCGGCGAGGGCCAGGCCGACACCGGTCCACAAGAGCAAGTGCCGTGAAAACGGGTTGGTAGGCATTTGAAAGAGTTTCCGTGCGTCAACGTTTCCGCGCGGTGATCATGGCCATCAGGCACATGGATCACGGGGACCTCGCCCGGCGCGGGACAAGCGCTCCGGGCGCGGAACGACGGCGGCAAATCCTTTACGGCGTGTGCCGTCGCGTTCTAAAAGCGGATGGAAGTTCGGGGAGGATAGGGATCGGGACCGAGGGATAGGCCCGCACCGATTTCCCGGAAGCGAACGGAAGGCATGCCCGGCGGCGGTCGTGAGAGCTCTGCCGTCTCCGAGACGACCGCCGAAAGGCCGATGCAGAACACGATCGGACAAAACATGCCCATGTCCGGCTGGCCCGTGCAGCCGGCGCAGCTACCCGGCGCCGGCCCATCGAGGCCCGCCGACCAAGGCGCGGGCGAGGCCGCGGCGGCGGAAGACATGGCGATCCCCTGCATCGGCAAACCGGCCACAAAGGCCAGAATATAGAGGGCCGCGCAGAGGCGGCGAATAATCAATCTGCCCATGGCGTCCACAATAATGGCATTGCTGCGACGGCCTTTCAACTCGGCACGGATCGCCGCACGGTTTTTCCCCTTGACTCCGTATCATGGTACGTATGTCAGGGTGTGACCATGGAGTACACGGGTATGAGCGAAATGACCATCGGCAAGGCGGCCCGCGCCGCCGGCGTCGGCGTCGAGACGATCCGTTTCTATGAGCGCAACGGCCTGATCGAGCAGCCGCCGAAGCCGGCCTTCGGCGGCTTTCGCGTCTATCCGGCGGAGACGGTCAGGCGCGTGCGTTTCATCCGCCAGGGCCAGGAGCTTGGGTTCTCGCTGCGCCAGATCGCCGAGCTCCTGTCGTTGAAGGCGGACCCGGCGACCGACTGCTCCGACGTGCGCCGGCGCGCCCAGGCCAAACTGGAAGAGGTGGACGAAAAGCTCGCCCGGCTGACCGGCATCCGCGCCGCGCTGGAGGAACTGATCGCCGCCTGCCCCGGCCGCGGGGCCCTGCGCGCGTGTTCGATCATGGGGGCACTGGAAGGCGCGGAAGGCGCCCCCATGTCCCCACGGCACAAAGTGGAGAAAACCCGATGACGGCAACGCGCACGATCGAGATTTTCAGCGCCGGGTGCCCGGCCTGCGAGGCGGCGGTGGCGCAAATCCGGGAGATCGCCTGTCCGTCGTGCGAGGTCACCGTGCTCGACATGAAGGCCCCCGGGGTCGCGGAACGGGCCGCGGCGCTGGGTATCGGTTCGGTGCCCGCCGTGGTGATCGACGGCAAACTCGCCGACTGCTGCGCCGGCCGCCGGCCCGACATGGACGTGTTGCGGGCCGCCGGTCTTGGCCGGCCTTCGACCTGAATAAACGACGAGGACGGCCATGAAGGCCAACCCTATCGCTTTGCTAGTTCTCGGCCTGCTCGCCGTCGCGGCCGCCATGCCGGCGCGCGCCCACGGGCCCCTGTTCAGCCCCGCCCCGGAGACGATCTTCAAAGGCGGAACGGAGGTCACGCTCGGCTTCCACACGGCAAAAACGACCGGCGGCGGTGACAGGGAGAATGAATACGAGGTGTTCGTGGAGGCCGAATACGGTCTCACCGCGGACTGGGAGATCGGCATCGAGGTCCCCTACGCCTGGAAAAAATCAAACGGCCTCGACGCCAATGGCCTGGGCGACATCGTCCTCGACACGAAGTATCAATTCTGGCGGCGCGATCTGCCCGGGGCGCAATACAAGGCCGCCGCGTTCTTCAAAACCAAGCTTCCGACGGGCGACGACGGCGGCCAAGCGCGTATCGGCAGCGGATCGACCGACGTCATCGGAGGCCTTGCCACCGGTTATGAGTCGCGCCGCTGGTATTGGTTCGCGAGCGGGGTTTACCGGGTAAACACCGAGGGCGCGGGCGGCCTGGAGAAGGGCGACAGACAATTCCTCAACGTCGTCGGCGGCGTACGGCCGATCCTCACCGAATACGAAGAGCCCGACACGGTTCTGATGCTGGAGGTGAACTGGGAGCACGCCGGGCGCGACGACCTCAACGGCGCCGGCCTCGCCGACACCGGGGGCTGGGAGCTGTTCCTCTCCCCCGTGGTCTGGTGGACCTACCGCCAGGTGGCGATCCGCGGCGGGGTACAGTTCCCCATCGCCGAGGGCCTCAACGGAAACCAAGCCACGTCCGACTACCGGGCGCGGATCGAGTTCATCTACCACTTCTAAGGCGCGGCTGGTCACGCTTTTGTGAATGTACTCCGTACCATGCTACGGCTGTTAGTGTTGACGGCATTACAAGCGGCGTCTCTCAAACCGCAAGCAGGAAAGATTGCGAGATGCGAGAGGCACGTTGATCGGAACCAAGCGGAGATAAAGTCATGAAAATGATCGTTCGGACAACAGCGTTTGCACTCTCGATATTGCTGTTGCCCTTGATCGCGTTCGCGGCGCCAACCCAATACCAGTTGCGGGTCGACGGACTGGCCTGCCCGTTCTGCGCCTACGGGATCGAGAAGGAGCTCAACCGCACGGACGGTGTCGAGAGCATCCGAATCGACATCAATGCCGGCATCGTCACGGTGACCATGGCCGAAGGCGCCACCATGACCGAGGCCCAGGCAAGCCGCATCGTCGAGGACGCGGGCTTCACGTTGGGCGGCTTCGAAAAAGTCCGGGCGCAAGCCAGTAACAAACCGGAATAACGCCGTGCACGCAGGCCTACAAAATCCCGGACGCCGCCCGCTCCGCCAGGCAGGCGCGGCCGCCCTGCTGGCCGTGGCGGGATGGACGGGCGCGGCGTGGAGCGCGCCGGTCACCTTCAACACCGCCCTTCCCGTCGCCAAGGGCGAGTTCGTGTTCCGCGAGCAGTTCGTGCTCGACCAGTCCGGAGACGACCCCAGCGGCGCCGACCGCGACCGTACCGCGTGGGCGGCCGTGTCGGTCCTCGGGTACGGGGTCAACGGCGATCTCGCCCTGTTCGGGGTCGTTCCCTACGTGGACAGGAGCCTTGACCTGACCGTGGGCGGCTCGCGGCGCTCCCGCAGCGCGGCGGGGCTGGGAGACGTCGCCCTGTTCGGCCGCTACACGGTGTTCAAGGATAACTTTCGCGGTGGGAACTTCCGCGTCGCGCCCTTTGCCGGCGTCGAGACGCCGACCGGCGACGATGACGAAAGCGACGCCTTCGGCCGGCTGCCGGCCAGCGTGCAGCCCGGCTCGGGGTCCTGGGATCCGTTCGGCGGTATCGTCGCCACGTACCAGACTCTCGCCTTCCAGATCGACGCCCAGGCCAGCTACCGGGGCAACACCGAGGCCAACGGCTTCGAATTCGGCGACGTGGCGCGCCTCGACGCCTCGTTCCAGTACCGTCTCTGGCCGCGGGACCTGGGCGGCGGCGTTCCCGGCTTTCTGTACGGAATTGTGGAAGCCAACCTCGTTTACCGGGACGAGAACCGCACCGGCGGCCGCGATGACCCCGATTCCGGCGGAACCACCCTGTTTATCGTGCCCGGCCTCCAGTACGTCACCAAGCGCTGGATCGTGGAGGCCGCCGTGCAGTTGCCGGTGTTCCAGGACCTCAACGGCACCGCCCTGGAAAAGGACACCGTGGCGCGCGCCGGCTTCCGGGTCAACTTCTGAGACAGGCCGGCCGTGAAACGCAAAATGGTTCTCAGGATCGCCGGCGGCCTGGGCCTGTTTCTCGCCGTTGTCGCCGTCGCCGGCTGGCTCGCCTTCGTGCCCTGGGCCAGGGAGCCCGGGTACGCGTTCGTCACCGCCTGGGGCGGCAAGGGGGACGGCCCCGGCCAGTTCGACGATCCGACGGGAATTGCCGTCGCCGGCGGCGAGGTGTTCGTCGCCGACGCCCGCAACGGCCGCATCCAGGTCTTCGACCTCGACGGAAACTTCAAGCGCCAGTTCGGCAGCCCGGGCGACGGGGCGGGCGAGATGGGCCGGCCCATGAACCTGACCGTGGCCGGCGATGAGCTGTATGTGCCGGAGTATTTCAACGACCGGGTCCAGGTCTTCGCCCTCGACGGAACCCCCCGGCGGATCATTGGCGGGCCCGGCAGCGGCCCCGGGCAATTCGACGCCCCCGGCGGCGTCGCCGTCGCGCCGAACGGCGATCTGTTCGTCGCCGACTTCCATAACCAGCGGGTCCAACGTCTCAAGCCAGACGGGACGTTCGTCCGCCAGTGGGGAACGACGGGCGGGATCGGCGTTTCGGCGGGCGAGTTCAACTATCCCACCGACGTGGCGCTGGCCCCCGACGGAACCCTTTACGTGGCCGACGGCTACAACGACCGGATACAGGCCTTCGCGTCCGATGGCTCGTTTTCCGACAAATGGGGCGGGCCGTTCGCCATCAACATCTTCGGCCCCTTCACCGGTTGGTTCGCGGTTACGACCGCCGTCGCCGTGGGCCCCCAAGGCAATATCTTCGTCGCCGACTTCTACAACGACCGGGTCCAGAAATTCGCCCCCGACGGCACCTTCCTCACCGCCTTCGCGGAAACGGGAAGCGGTCCGGGACAACTCAGGCACGCCATCGCCGTCGCGGTGGCGGACGACGGAACCGTTTTCGTCGCCGACTTCCTCAACAACCGCATCCAGAAGTGGCGGCCAGTGGCGGAGTAGGGGGCGGCACCATCGTCCTTGGGGGGCGGAAACCGGGCTTCCGTCCGCCGTACCCACCGCGCTTCTTAAGGGCGCCCGTGTCTCAGCGGGTCCTCTGGTTGATCCTCTCCTGGCGTTGGCGGATGGCGGACGGCCACCGGCTCTTGATGAAGGCGAGCACGGCCCAGATCTCGGCGTCCGACAGCGTGTCCCTGAACGCCTGCATGTTGCTCTTGAAGGTGGTCACCCCCAGGCCCTCCTTCGCCCCCAGCTTGGTGTAACGGAACAGAAACTCGTCCGCGTGGTGCCAGGTGTGCCCGGTTTCGTCGTGGGGCGGCGCCGGGAAGCCGCCGCCCGGCAGGGCCTTTCGCCAGTCGGCCTGCCCTTCCAGCTCGACGCCGTGACACGAGGCACAGGCGGTCCCGTAGACCTCCTTGCCCAGGGCGACCTGGCCGGCGTCGGCGGGATCGGCGGTCCCCGTCACGCCGCCGGGCAGGCCGAACATCACGTAGGCGGCGCCGATCCCGGCCAGGACCACGGCGCCGGCGATCAGGGTTCGTTTGGACGGGAACACGGCACTTCCGCCCCGCCGCCGGCGGCCGCCGGCGGGCGATGACCTAACAGAGGCCGGGCGGTCACTTGCCGATCTGCCCCAGGATCCCATCCAGGATACGAAGGGATTCGCCCATTTTCATCATGTCGCCGGTGCGGTGGGCTTGCGTGTGCATCGCCTCGCCCTGGCGAAGCTGTTCCGTGAA
The DNA here is from genome assembly GCA_022572335.1 of Pseudomonadota bacterium. Classification (GTDB taxonomy): domain Bacteria; phylum Pseudomonadota; class Alphaproteobacteria; order Rhodospirillales; family 2-02-FULL-58-16; genus JACZQZ01. The sequence goes on along the minus strand of JACZWD010000052.1, from coordinate 5,208 downwards.
CGCTTTCTTGCGCTCCGGCGGGATCTTCGACTGGGCGACCTCGCCGGCGGCCTGGGGAAATTCAGCGGTGCCCCGGCAGGCGCGCGCCGGTCCGGTGATCGCCACGATGAATGCGCCGGCAAGCAGCAGTGCCGTCATGGTTCTCATGTTTCGTACTCCTCAGTTACTGGTTTTCACCTCGGTTACCGATTTGCCGTTCCCTGGCGATCAGGGACCTCAGGGTGTCGATATCGACGGCGCCGGGAACAACCGTGTCGCCGATGACGAAGGCCGGCGTGCCGTTGACGTTGAGGGCACTGGCCAATTCCCGGTTGCGCCGGATCATGTCGTCGATGGTCCCGTCCGCCATGTCCCGGCGCAGGCGGTCCGTGTCCAGCCCCGCGGTCTTGGCCAGCCGCATCACCCTGGCTTCCGTCAATTTACCCTTGGCCGGCATCACCGCCATGTGGAATTCCAGGTACTTGCCCTGCCGGTGGGCGGCGAGCGCCGCTCGCGCCGCGAAAACCGACGCTTTCCCGAGGATGGGGAATTCCTTGAAGACGTAACGGAGGTTGCCGTCCTCGGCGAGGAGCGCCTGGATCGACGGGAGGACCCTCTTGCAGTAGGGGCACTGGTAATCGAAGAACTCCACGAGAGTGACGTCGCCTTGGGGATTGCCGCCGACCGGCGAAGCCGGGTCGTTGAACAGTTCGTCGCGCCGCGCGAGGATGGTCCGGCGCGTCTGATTCCGCGCCGCCGTTTCCTCTCTCGCACGCAGAATCCTGGCGGCTTCGATAATGATTTCCGGATTCTTCAGGATATATTCCCGCACGATCTTTTCGATCGCCCGGGCCTTTTCGGGCGTAAACGGCTCCTCCGCGGCCGCCGCGCCGATCGCCACCACGGCGGCGCACAAAACGGCCGAAGTAAATCGTGCGAGGCCGGTCACAAGCCTTTTTCCAGTCGTCGGTCTCATGGGTCCATTTCCTTGGCGGGAACGGCCCGGCGCCCCCCGGCGGGATAAGCCGCTCTACCGAAACCGGTTCGGGCCGGGCGGGGCAGACGCAAAAGCCGTCCACGGACGTGTTCTCAACGTGTGCGGGGACGCATCAGATGGGAAACGAGCCCCTCGGGGGCGGGTGAGGGGGCCGATCCCGGCTCGCCTTTAGCGTCACTTCCGGGGCCTGAAGGAAACCGGTTTCGCCATGGGACGGATTCGACGACGGCGCGCGCGTCAGGATCACAATGCAATGCGCGCCGGAAACATGACCGCCGCCGTTGGCGTGGGAGCAGGTCACCTGGATTCGCGGACTCCCTGCCAGTCCCAGGGCCGCGGACCCGCCGCCGGCGACCGCAGCGGCTGCGGCCGCGTCCACGTTTTCCCCGAGAGGCCCGGTCACGACCGACATGGCGACGACAAGGACCGCCACGAGGCACAGACCGTACCCCCTGAGCGACCGCCAGCCTGCCGTTTTTCCGTGTGAACGCATGGGCCGCCTCCGCCCGTATTCCACTGAATATAAGGCGCGATACGGGGCCGCCCAACACATAATTCGCCGCCCTGTCCGGGATCGGCCTCGGCGGTCGGACGTTCGCCGCAGGCTTTCGCGGCCGGCCGATTCCAGCCGGTTTCGCCGCCGCGCTGTTTCCGCGGCCACAACATTTCGGTATTTCTGCAAATATCGTTTACAAAGCTCTCCGTATGGTTTAAACGGGAAGGCATGGACCTGGACCATGCCGCCCGCTGCCTGGAGAAGCTGGGCCACCCGACCCGCCTGCGGATCATCCGCCTGCTCGTGCGCGCCGGCCCCGACGGGCTCAGCGTGGGCACGGTGCAGGAGCACCTGGGCATCCCCGCCTCGACGCTCTCGCACCACATCCTGCATCTGGTGAGCGCCGGACTGATCGGCCAGGAGCGCCAGGGCCGGATCCTGCGCTGCACGGCCAACTACCCGTTGCTGGACTCCGTTGTGGCGCTGCTCACCGAGGAGTGCTGCGCCGGGCTGACGGCCGGGCGCAAACGGGCGGGGTAGCCGCGGTGTCGAGGGCATTTTTTTGAATTACCGTTTCGATCATTGCAGAACGATGGAAAAACCATTCGTGGGAGCAATTTGCGCATGACGGCCATGACCCTCGCCCTGCGACAGCTGAACGGAGCCTTCAGGCGCCTGGACCGGGTTGTGCTGGCGGCCCTGGGCGTCTTCGCCGCGCTGGCCGTGGCGGCGCCGGCCCAGGCGGTGGAAAGTTTTATCTTCACCCTCGGCGCGCTTGGCTACATCGCGCCGTTCCTGGCCTTTTCCGTGGTGGTTGCCGCGAGCGCCCGGGCGAGCGGCGCCGACCAGCAGATGGCCCGGGTCTTCGGCGGGCGGCCGGTCGCCATGATCGCCGCCGCCGCGGCCTTCGGCGCCCTGTCGCCGTTCTGCTCGTGCGGGGTGATCCCGATCATCGCCGGCCTCCTCGGCGCCGGGGTTCCCCTGGCCCCGGTGATGGCGTTCTGGATCAGCTCGCCGATCATGGACCCGGAGATGTACATCCTGACCGGCGCCGTTTTCGGCTTCCCGTTCGCCACCGCCAAGGCCCTGGCCGCCCTGTCCATGGGGCTCTTCGCCGGCTACGCGACCCACGCGCTCAAGCGCACGTCGGCCTTTGCCGACCCCCTCAGGGGAACGGCGCGCGGCCGCGGAGCCTGCGCCGCGCCGGCGGTGGCGGAAGACGCCGCCGTGGTCTGGACCTTCTGGCGGTGGCCGGCGCGCCGCGGCAAATTCATCGCCGAAGCCCGCGCCACCGGCTGGTTCCTGCTCAAGTGGCTGACCCTGGCCTTCGTCATCGAGAGCTTGATGGTGGCGTACCTGCCTGCCGATACGGTTGCCGGGTGGCTCGGCGGCGACCATTGGTGGACCATCCCGGCCAGCGTCGCCGCCGGGGTGCCCGCCTACCTGAACGGCTATGCCGCCATCCCCACCGTCGCCGCCCTGGTCGACATGGGCATGGCCCCCGGCGCCGCCCTGGCCTTCATGGTGGCGGGCGCGGTCACCAGCATTCCGGCGGCCATGGCGGTGTTCGCCCTGGTCAGGCGCGGCGTGTTTTTCTGGTACCTGGTGCTAGGGATTTCAGGGTCTGTCCTCGCCGGATACGCCTACCAGGCCGTGGTCTGAGGGCGGCCGGCGGCGACGCAACGCCCGGGTCAGCCTTCGCACGTGGCCCTCGAGGTCGCGCAGCCGCACCGGCTTTCGCGACGCCACCGAGGCCCCGCCCGCGGCGGCGCCGTCATTGGCGGCGGTCGGGGCCGTCCGGCCGTCGTCCGACGCCCCGGGCGCGGCCGGTTTTCGCGGATCCCGGCCCCGTCAGTGCGTCACGGCCATGGCGTTGGGCTTGAACAACACCTCGCCGTTGATCCTGAAGGTGCCGATGGCGGCCTGGCCCTCGGGCGAAATCAGCCAGGCGATGAATTCCCGGCCCAGGTCCGCCTTCACGTGGGGGTGCCTTTCGGGGTTCACCAGGATGACGCCGTAGGGGTTGAACAGGCGCTTGTCGCCTTCCACCAGGACCCGCAGGCCGGCCCGGTTCTTGAAGCTGAGCCAGGTGCCGCGGTCGGCCAGCGCGTAGCCTTGCATGGCCGACGCCGTGTTGAGCGTCGCCCCCATGCCCGACCCGGTTTCCCGGTACCAGGTGCCGGACGCCTTTTTCACGTCCACGCCCGCCGCCCGCCAGAGGCCGAGTTCCTTCTTGTGGGTGCCGCTGTCGTCGCCGCGGGAGACGAAAGCCGCCCGCGCCCCGGCAATCTTTTTCAGTGCCGCGACGGCATCCGTCATGCCGGCGATTTGGGCCGGATCGTCCTTGGGCCCGGCGATGACGAAGTCGTTGTACATGACATCGAAGCGCTTGACCCCAAAGCCTTCGGTGACGAACTTCTCCTCCGACGGCCTGTGATGGACCAGCAATATGTCGGCGTCTCCATTACGGGCCAGGCGGATGGCCTGCCCGGTGCCCACCGCCACCACCCGGACCTCAATTCCGGTCTTTTTCTTGAACCGGGGCAGGATGTAGTCGAAAAGCCCTGAGTTCTGGGTCGAGGTGGTGGAGGCGACGGTGATGAACTTCTCGGCGGCGGACGCCGCCGGGATGAAGGACGCGGCGAGCAGACCCGCCGCCAGAAGCCGGATCGGAAATTTACGCGTCATCGGTTTGTACTCTCTGATTAAAGTGTTCAAGGTGTTCAGGGCTTTCCTCACGCGAGCGCCGTGCGCCCCGGGAAGCGGAACAGCGTCCCTTGGGATAACGGCATGCCGATGGACGTCGCCAGGAACACGGTCCCCACACTGACTCTCAGGGACGGATGGACGATCTCGGCCAGATCAGGGTCCGGCCGGACCACCAGCAAAAAAGCCGCCCCCAGGGCGGAGCCGAAATCGGTCATGCCCATTGATTCCCCGTGTGATTCCCCGTGAATTCATGCGTTTTTTTCCATTATACAGCAAAATTAGTATAAAAAACATAATTTTGCATCATTTGGCGACCCTGGGCACGGGCCGCGGGCCGGGAGAATTTTCGCAAGCGCTTGTACTGGCGCCAACGGCTACCCATAGTGTTTAAGTCTTCCCCGGGGAGGAAAAAGCATGGCGGCGCCTAAGGAATTTCTTGTCCAGCCCGACCCCGCCGACCCCCGCCTGACGCGGCGCGTCGACGGCATCGACCAGGACGGCGTGCGCCTGACCATCTCGGTGACCGTGGAGCGGCCCCTGACCCTGTTCCTGAACGGCCAGGAAATCGTCACCATGATGAGCATCTGCGATTACCCCGAATACTTGGCGGTGGGGTATCTGCTCAACCAGAACATGATCCGCGCCGACGACAAGATCACCGGCGTCGAATACGACTCCGACATCGAGACGGTGGTGGTGCGCACCGACCGCGAGACCGATTACGAGGAGAAGCTGAAAAAGAAGACCCTGACGTCGGGCTGCGCCCAGGGGACCGTGTTCGGCGACATGATGGAAAAATTCGAAAACGTGCGCCTGCCCGAAGACGCGATACTGCGCACCTCGTGGCTGTACACCCTGCTCAAGAAGATCAACACGGCGCCGAGTCTCTACCTGGAGGCGGGCGCCATTCACGGGTGCGTGCTGTGCGAGGAGGACCGGCCGCTTCTCTACATGGAGGACGTGGGCCGCCACAACGCCGTCGACAAGATCGCCGGCTACATGTTCCTCAAGGGCATGGAGGGCGGCG
>JACZWD010000226.1 GCA_022572335.1 Pseudomonadota bacterium | reverse complement strand
AGGCCATGCGCAACACCATCATCGGCATCATCATCGGCGTCGTCGTCGGCGTCGTCGTCGGCGCCACGGTGATCGCCCCCCGCCTGGTGCCGCCCGCTCCCGACGCGCCGGCAGCAAAGCCGGCGGCGACGGCGGCGGCGGTACGCTGGAAAATGGCCAGCGCCTACGGCGCCTCGCTGCCCCAGCTGGGGACGCTGGCAAAGCGCGTGACGCGGGAGGTCCGGCGGGTTTCCGGCGGCGCCATGGAGATCACGTTCCACGAGCCCGGCGCCCTGGTGCCGCCGCTTGAGACCTTCCGCGCCGTCGCCTCGGGCGCCATCGACGCCGCCTTTTCGTCACCGGGGGACTGGGGGAACAAGATCCCCGCCCTGCACCTGTTCTCCGCCGTTCCCTTCGGTCCCGACGCCGGCGAGTACCTGGCGTGGATCTATTTCGGCGGCGGCAAGGAGCTGTTCGACGGTATCCTTCGCCGCCGCAACATCCACGGCGTCTTTTGCGGCCTCGTCGCGCCCGAGGCCGCCGGCTGGTTCCGCCGCCAGATCCGCACCATCGACGACCTCGAGGGCGTGCGCATGCGGGCGTCGGGCCTGGGCGCCAAGGTCCTCGGGAAAGTGGGGGTGCTAACCCGGCGTTTGAGCGGCGGCGACATCTTCGTGGCCCTGGAATCGGGCGCCATCGACGCCGCCGAGTTCTCCATGCCGGCCATCGACCTGAAACTGGGTTTCCACCAGATGGCCAGGAACTATTACTTTCCCGGCTGGCACCAGCCGTCGACCCTGTTCGCCCTGATCATCAACATCGACAGATGGGACGCGCTGTCCACCACGCAAAAGGCGCAGGTCGAGGCGGTGTGCGGCGACAACGTGCGCCATGGCCTGGCCGAGGGCGAGGCCCTTCAATTCGCCGCCCTCAAGGAGCTGCGGGCCGACGGCGTACGGATTCAACGCTGGCCCGACGACATTCTCGAAGCCTTGGAGGCGGCCTGGCGCGAGGTGGCCGCCGAGGAAGCCGCCGCCGACGCGGACTTCGCCATCGTCTGGCGGTCATTGACCGCGTTCCGCGACGATTACGCCATCTGGAAGGAGCTCGGCCACCCTTAACAGAGGCCCGACGCTGGGGCCGGTGCCAGCATCCGCGGTCAGGCGGTGTCCGCGATTTCCGCCGGCAGCTCGTTCATCTTCGCCAGCAGGTATTCCAGGTCGGCGGAATCGAATTTCACGCCCGGATCGCCGTACTGGGTGAGGATGCGTTCGATCATGCGCCGCGAATAGCGCTCGCGGTCGTGCTCCCGGCCGTCGTATTCGGTCTCCCGGGCGACGTCGATGGCCGCCCGCACCGCCGGGAAGTGGTTCTCCGGCAGCCCCGTCTTTTCATAAAGGGCCTTCAGGCCCAACACCCCCGAATCGTGCATCAACTGGCGCCCGTTCACCAGCGGCACCCCGGCCAGCTCGCAGACGGCGGCCTCGAAGAATTTGAGATCGCCCATGCACAGCGCGCGGAGAACGATGGACGGCGTCAGCCGCCCGTTTTCGCGCAACCGCCGGATCAGCCTATCGAGGTCGTCATCGTCGGATTCTGTGGAAAGGGTGATGGTGGCGCGCTCGCGGCTTTGCAGGATCAGGTCCGTGGCCATCGAATCCGGCATCTCGTGGCGCTTGGCCAGCTCCTCCTTCAGGTTTGCCGAGACCAGGGTCACCAGACGCTCGACCACGGTGACGGGCAGCTTGGGCCGGTGCACCATGGCGTCCTGAACCGCTTCGGTGTCGCCGAAGTCCTCGACCACCTTGTGCAGGGATTTCTCCGATATCTCGGCGCCCGTGTTGGCGAGCAGCGTGGTGACCACATCTTCGTTCTCGGTCTCCACCAGGGCCGAGGACACGGCCTCGGACACCGTGGACCGGCCGGCGACGGCCACCGGCTTGGCGGGCCCCTGGCTGCGCATGATCTCGATCAGGTCCTCGTCGGAGAGCACCGCGGAAACCTGCAATACCGGCAGGGCCACCGAATCCACGTCCCTGGCCAGGCTCATGGCCACGTCGCGGGGCAGCGCCGGGTTTTCCTTCAGGGGCTGGGCCAGCGCCTCGCGCACCCGCACCTCGGCATCCTTGACCATGATGCGGAAAATTTCCTCCGCTATCGTCCGCTCGCTTTCGGTCAGGGTCCCCTGGCCGAAATCGGCGGCGATCTTGGCCGCCGTCTGGGCGCGATTGTCGCCCGAAGGATCAGTCAGCAGCTTGGAAACGTCTTCTTTCGTCAGCGTCTTTCTGGTCATCGGCTCATGTCCATAGGTTTGTCCACAAGCTTGCATAGGCGCCGTCGCGGTCACACCAATCGATCGCGGCGCCGTATATCGGCGCACCGGGACCCAATCTAATAATTTGTGGCCCGGCCGGGGTTTTACCACCGCTTGCGGAGCCTATCCCCTGGATGGGCCTCCCGGGGCCCGGGGCCGCCGGACGCCGGAGGAGGGAAGGTCTTGACCGCGCCCCCGACCGGCACAATATAAACATGCCCTATCTGCCCGCGAGAACATGGCCAACGGTTGCAAGGCCTGGCCCCAAGACCGATAATGGGCGGGCGCATATGTCGGCGCCACCAGATTCAAGGAGACAAGACAAATGTTAAAAGGCTTTTTTCCCGCCCTCGGCCTGGCCATCGCAGTGACCTTGGCCGGCGGCTCGGCTTTCGCCGGCGCCGGCGACCCCGTCAAAGGCGAAAAGGTCTTCAAGAAGTGCAAGGCCTGCCACAGCGCAAAGCCGGGCAAGAACAAGGTCGGCCCCTACCTGTTCGGCGTGTTCGGCCGCCAGGCGGGGACCGCCGAGGGCTACAAGAAATACAGGGGACTGAAGGGCGCCGACTGGACCTGGGACGAGGCGTTGCTGGATGAGTACCTGGCGAATCCGAAGAAATTCGTCAAGAGTCGCGGCGCCAAGGGCACGTCGATGCCGTTCAAGCTGAAGAAAGCCGCCCAACGCGCCGACATCATCGCCTATTTGAAGACGCTCAAGTAGCGCCGCACGCGTACCCAATCGTTCCCGCGAATCGTAAACGCCGCCGTCCCCCCGAGGGATGGCGGCGCGTCGTTTTTTCGCGATACCGGCCGAGCCGCCGGGTAGTGCCCTAGTCGCGCACCACCAGGACCGAACAGCCAATGCAACGACAAAATTTACGTTGAAACGATTGATTCTTCGGCGGACCGTGGCGGGGACGCGTGGCGGCGGCGGGGAAAGCCGTGGTCAAATAATTGCCCGGCCGGCGACGGGACGGTACACTAGTACTCCCTTGCACGATTTCGCGCACCATACGACGGTCTTGCGAGGTTTCCGGCTAGTGCACCGACTCATTCGGAAGGTACAGGTAGCCGGTCGATCTTGGCGAGGATTGTTTCGGAGGATTTGGTCCAGACGAAGGGCTTTGGGTCATGGTTGTGTTGCTCGACGTAGCGGTTGATGGC
>JACZWD010000051.1 GCA_022572335.1 Pseudomonadota bacterium | reverse complement strand
CGCCGTCTCCACCGTCGCGGCCGCCGCTACCTCGGCTCGCTGAGGCCTGCGGCGGCGTGCTTGCCGTCTGCGCGCCCGGGCTCCTGCAGGCCGCCGCTGACGCGCCCGATGCTGCGCGCCAACAGCCGCGCCGCCGCCGACATTCTCGTGCATCACCTCGCCAACCGCCCGGCGAGCCGGGTGCTGGCCGGCGCCTCGTTCATGTTGGGCGGATCGAGCCGCCTCAAACCCGAGGCGCCCGGCATCCTCATGCAATCCACGCCGACGGGCCGCGTCCGGGGCGGACGTGCCCCGGTCAGGCCTTGCCCTTGGGTTCCGCCTTGTCCTTGGCTTTGGGCTTGGCCTTTTCCTTCGTTCCGGCGGCCTCCGCGGATGCGCTTTTGCCCTTGGCCGCAACCTTCGGTTTCGGCGCCTTTTTCGCGGCCTTCTTCGCGGTCTTTGGTTTGGCCTCCTTCTTGCCGGCCTTCTTGGGAGGCGCCGTTCCTGCGTCCGCCGTCCCGGCCTTTTTGGCCTCCTTCTTCGCGGCCTTCTTTTCCGCCTTCTCCTCGACCGCCTCGTCTCCCTCCTTCGCCGCCGCGTCCCTCTTTTCCTTTATGGCGGCACCGAGGATTTCGCCCAGGCTGGCGCCGGAGTCGGACGATCCGTAGGCGGCCATGGCCTTTTTCTCTTCCTCGACCTCGCGGGCCTTGACCGACAGAACCACGCGCCGCGCCTTGCGGTCGATCTGGGTGATTTTGGCGTCCACCTTCTCCCCCGCGGCGAACCGGTCGGGCCGCTGTTCGCTACGGTCGCGGGATAATTCGGCCTTGCGGATGAAACCGGAAATGCCCTCGCCGATCGAGACCTCGATGCCGTTGTCCCGCACGGCCGCGACGGTGCAGGTGACGACGGCGCCCTTCTTCATCTTGCCCAGCGCGGCGTCGAAGGGATCGTCGCTGAGCTGCTTGATGCCGAGGCTGACGCGCTCCTTCTCCACGTCCACGTCGAGCACCTTCGCCCGCACCGTGTCGCCCTTCTTGAATTGGGCCAGGGCCTCTTCGCCGGTCTTGCCCCAGGCGAGGTCGGACAAATGGGCCATGCCGTCGATCTCGCCGGGAAGGCCGATGAACAGACCGAACTCGGTGATGTTCTTGACCTCGCCTTCGACCTCGGAGCCGGTCGCGTGGGAGTCGCGGAACGCCTCCCACGGATTGCCCAGGCACTGTTTGAGGCCGAGGCTGATGCGCCGTTTCTCGGGGTCGGCGTCGAGCACCATGACCTCCACCTCCTGGCTGGTGGAGACGATCTTCCCGGGGTGGATGTTCTTCTTGGTCCAGCTCATCTCGGATACGTGGACCAGGCCTTCGACCCCCGGCTCGAGCTCCACGAAGGCGCCGTAATCGGTGATGTTGGTGACCCGGCCGGTGAACTTGGTGCCCGACGGGTACTTCGCCGCGACGCCCTCCCACGGGTCGGCCTCGAGCTGTTTCATGCCAAGGGAGATGCGCTGGGTTTCGGCGTTGAAGCGGATCACCTGCACCTTGACCGTTTCGCCGATCTGAAGGGTCTCTGTCGGATGGTTGATGCGCCGCCAGGCAATGTCGGTGACGTGCAAAAGCCCGTCCACGCCGCCCAGGTCGACGAAGGCGCCGTAGTCGGTGATGTTCTTGACCACGCCTTCCAGGACCTGGCCTTCCTTGAGGTTGGCGATGAGCTCGGAGCGTTCCTCGGCGCGGGTTTCCTCGAGCACGGCGCGGCGCGACACGACGATGTTGTTGCGCTGCCGGTCCATCTTGAGGATCTGGAAGGGCTGCGGCGTGCCCATGAGGGGGCCGATGTCGCGCACCGGACGGATATCCACCTGGCTGCCGGGCAGGAAGGCGACGGCCCCCGACAGATCCACGATGAAGCCGCCCTTGACGCGGCCGAAGATCATGCCGTTGACGCGGTCGCCGCTGGAAAAGGCTTTCTCGAGCTCGGTCCACGCCTCCTCGCGGCGCGCCTTCTCGCGGCTCAGCCTGACGATGCCTTCCCGGTCCTCGTAGCGCTCGACAAAGACGTCCACGCTGTCGCCCGCCTTGATTTCGGAATCCTGACCCGGCGTCGCGAAATCCTTCAAGGGCACCCGGCCTTCCGATTTCAGGCCGACGTCGATCAGCACCATGTCGTTGTCGACGGCGATCACGGTGCCCTTGACGACCCGGCCCTCGAAGCTTTGGTGAGCCCCCAGGGAGTCTTCAAGAAGTTGGGCGAAATCCTCGCCGCTCGGAGGGGCTGCCTGGTCCTCGGCCACCGTCCCGTTTGCACGCGCCATGAATTGGTAATCCTTTATACACTGGTTCAGTTCCGGCCGACCGGTTGTCTCCGGCGGTCTTCACAAGACTATCCATGTTGGCCGCCGCCGGCTTGCACCGCGGCGGATCGTTCGGTTCCCAAACGTTCCCGGCGGCCGCGGGTGAGGCCTACCGGGTCCGCGATTTGATGATAGCGAGCGCCGCGGCAAAAACCCGCCCGGCGTCCATTTCGCTGGTGTCGAGGACGCAAGCATCCCCGGCCGGCACCAGCGGTGCCACGTCGCGGCCCGCATCGCGCGCGTCGCGCGTCTTCATTTCCTGCAGAACGCGGCTATGTATAGCTTCGAGCCCGCGTTCCCGCAACTCTTTAAGACGCCGCCCGGCGCGCACCTCGACCGGGGCGGTGACGAAGAACTTTACGTCCGCCTGCGGGCAGACCACGGTACCGATGTCGCGCCCGTCGAGCACCGCGCCCTGGGCGTTCCCCGGCGGGTTGCGGGCAAAGGCGCGCTGGAATTCCAGCACCGCGGCCCGGACCTCGGGAATCGCCGCCACCACCGAGGCCGCGTTGGCGGCCTCGTCGCCGCGCAGGTCCGCATCCTCCAGGTCGCCGGCGCCCAACTCCCGGGCCACGGCGCCGGCGGCGTCGGCATCGTTGGGATCGACGCCCCGGCGCACCGTCTTCAGGCCCACGGCGCGATAGAGAAGGCCGGTGTCGAGGACCGCCAGGCCGAAGTGGGCGCCCAACCTTTTGGCCAGGGTTCCCTTGCCGGCGGCGGCCGGGCCGTCGATGGCGATGATCATGGGGCGCCGGCCACGGGCGGGACGGTCACGGGGCGTCCTCGGCGGCGACGCGGGCGCCGAGGCCGTTCATGAACCCGGCGAAGCCGGGGAAGCTGGTCTCGATGGGGCCGGCGTCGTCGATGGCGACGGGCTCGGCCGCGACCATGCCGAGGACGAGGAAGGCCATGGCGATGCGGTGGTCCCGCTCGACCGCGATCCGGGCGCCGCCCCGCGGCGCCCGGCCCGTGCCGTGAACGGTGAGGGCATCGGGGCCCTCCTCCACGCGGGCGCCGCAGGCCTCCAGGCCCCGCGCCATGGCACCCAGGCGGTCGCTCTCCTTGACCCGGAGCTCGCCCAGGCCGGTCATGCGGGTGACGCCCTCGGCGCAGGCCGCGGCCACGGCCAGCACCGGGTACTCGTCGATCATCGACGGCGCCCGCTCGGGCGGCACCTCGACGCCGCGCAACGGACCGGCCTCGACGGTCAGGTCGGCGGCGGGCTCGCCGCCCTCGGTGCGGCGGTCGGCAATGGCGATCCCGGCCCCCATTTCGCCCAGGGTCTCCAGCAGGCCGCTGCGCAGCGCGTTGATCCCGACCCGGCTGAGGGTGAGGCGCGATCCCGGCACCAGAAGCGCCGCCACCAGGGGAAACGCGGCCGACGACAGATCCCCCGGCACCACCACGTGGCGGCCCGTGATCTCGGGCTGGCCGGCAAGCATGATCGCCCGCCCGCCGCCGTCGAGACGCTCCACGGCGACCTCGGCGCCGAAGTGGCGCAGCATCAGTTCGCTGTGATCCCGGGTCGGCTGGGGCTCGACGACGCTGGTCGTGCCGGGCGTGTTGAGGCCCGCCAGCAGCACCGCCGACTTCACCTGGGCCGAGGCCACGGGAAGCTCGTAAACGATGGGCAGGGGACCGGCGGTGCCCCGGATCATCAGCGGCAGGCGGTCGCCGGAGCGGGCGCTGATCGTCGCGCCCATGCGCCGGAGGGGGGTCATCACCCGGTCCATGGGCCGCGCCGACAGCGAGGCGTCGCCGGTGAAGAAGCTGGTAAAGGGATGGGTGGCCAAAAGCCCCATGAGGAGCCGCGCCCCGGTGCCGGAATTGCCCATATCGAGAACCGAGGCCGGTTCCGCCAGACCGCCGACGCCGCGTCCGAAGACGCGCCAGACGCCGTCGGCGTCGCGGTCGATGCGCGCGCCCAGGGCGCGAAGGGCGTCCACGGTGCGCAGCACGTCGTCTGCTTCCAGCAGGCCGGTAATGCGGGTCTCGCCCACGGCCACGGAACCGACGATCAGGGCGCGGTGTGATATGGACTTGTCGCCGGGGACGGACCCTTCCCCGGCGAGTGTCCGGGCACGGCGGGAAATCAACGCCATGGCTCTTCGGTTTCCTCGAACGTCCGGACCCACCCGGGCCGTCCGGCGGGTTCGGTCGCGTCTGTACCACGAATACCCGGTCCGGCGGTAGGGGCGACTTGCCGGCGTTTTTTCCCCTTCCCGGATTTTGTTTTTGACAGGGCCCGAGGAACATGGCAATTGGCTGATCAAGAAAGAAATGACCAACGTCCGGAGACACGGGTGGCTAAGCGGAAATGGGGCGTGAAGCGGACCTGCGAGGGTTGCGGCGTGCGCTTCTATGATCTTAACTGCGGGAACCCCCGGTGCCCGAAGTGCGGCGCCGCGGGCGCGGCCGACAAACCCGCAAAACCGCGCCGCCGCGCCGCGCCGCGGGAGCCGCTGCCAGACACCGCGCCGCCGCCCGAACACCCGGTCGCCGAACCGCCATCGGGCGCCGTCGAAACGGCCGAGGCCGAGGACGAGGACAAGGACGACCTCGACGCGGTCAAGGGTGACGACGACGGCGTGATCGAGGACGCTGCCGAGCTTCGCCAGGACGACGACGACGTGTCCGAGGTCCGCGAACACGTGGACAACGCCGTAGAGGACAAGACCTGATACCGATATTGGTGAACGTTGGGATCGGCCCGATTCCAGTTTTTCCTTGCCTCGATGTGCCGGTCCTCAGTATTTTCCCGGCGCGGGCGGGAAATTCCAGTCGCGCCCGGGTCCGTCGGTCACCCACAGACCCATGCACGGGGCCGTAGCTCAGTTGGGAGAGCGCTTGAATGGCATTCAAGAGGTCAGGGGTTCGATTCCCCTCGGCTCCACCACCCTACGCCTTCGCCGTCGGGTGGCAGGCCACGACCTGTCTCACGTCGCTACGAAGTAGCGTAGTGGGAAGCGGACCGACACCCGAAGGCGTTTAGACGAGGGAGTGTCCGCCGAAGCCCTGGCGCAGGCGGGCAGAGACCGGTTCGCGCTGATGGCGGCGGCCTGGGCGCCGACGGCCCGGGTCCGACGCCAGCCCGCGGCGACGTAAGCGGCGCACCCCCCCGCCCCGGCGCCTCCTTCATATATTGGTAACCTGCCGTCCTTACCATGCGGCCACAGGCGCACCGGAACTGCCCGTCGGTCCCGGGGACTCCGGGTTGCGGAATGCTCGATCGATAGGGGACGCTTGACCCATGCGCGTGGCCGCCGCGTTCTGTGCCATATCTCTCGTCTTATTGGCCGCCCTGCTTCCCGCGGAGCCGTCGCCGCGGGCCGATGTGCGCATCCTAGAATACGACAAAGATGGACGCCCAACGGTCGTCCGCCGCTTCCGGATCGAGGACGGAGAACGGGCGCCCGGCGCCGACGTTCTCGTGCTGCCGGAGAACCGCTACGAAGACGGAGAGCTTCTCGTCGTCAACCCGCCGCCCCGCTTCCAGGGGCCGGCCCGGCGGCTTGGCTTCGCCGTCATCGAAACGGTGCAGCTGCCCCAGTTGTCGCTGGAGGTGTTCCGCCTGCGCACGCCGGAGGGGCTGAGCGTGCCCCAGGCGATCACGCTGTTGCGCCGGCGCTTTCCCCGCTCGGTCATCGACGCCAATCACATCTATCAACCCCAGCAGGGGACGAATATCGCCAGCAGTGACGCGCGCGGGCTCATTGGCTGGGCCAAGGCGACGGCCGACTGCGGCAAGGGGGTGCGGCTGGGGATGATCGACGCCTCCGTCGACGTGCGGCACCCGGCGCTGGCCGGTCAGCGCATACGTTTCCGCTCCTTCCATAAATCGAAGCGCAAACCCGGCCCCGCCGATCACGGCACGGCCATCGCGGCGATGTTGGTCGGCAAGCCCAGCTGGGGCGGGCTGCTGCCCGGGGCGGAGCTCAGGGCCGGCAACATCTTCGAGGTCAACGAGACCGGGCAGGTGGTGGGCAACGCCGTGGGCCTGCTGAAGGCCATAAACTGGCTGGCCAAGGAACGCGTCCACGTCATCAACCTGAGCGTCGCCGGCGCCGACAACAAGATCATGCGCATCGCCTTCAAGCGGGCGCAAAAGAAAAACATGGTCATGGTCGCCGCGGCCGGGAACTGGGGCAGCGCCGACAGGCCCGCCTACCCCGCCGCCTACGAACAGGTGATCGCGGTGACCGCGTTCGGAAGACAGTGGGTCATCTACTTCAGGGCCAACAGCGGGCCCTATATCGACTTCGCGGCGCCCGGCGTGCGCGTGTGGACGGCGGTGCCGGGCGGCGGACGCTTCCAGAGCGGCACGTCGTTCGCGACGCCCTACATCACCATCCTGATGGCCCTCGAGATCGTGCGCCGCCCGGGCCGCAGCTCGCAGACGCTGCGCCGGTTCCTGCGCAAGCACACCATCGACCTGGGCGCCCCGGGCCGGGACGACATCTTCGGATGGGGCTTCGTCGACCTGCGACCCGACTGCGCCGGTTGAGCGACGCCGGCAAGCCGTCGCCCGTCACTTCGCCCCCCCCCCGCACCGCTACCGGCGCCGGGGCGCCGCCCGGCCGTGGCCGCCAACCATTCACCGGCGGCCGGCATTCCTCAGAAACAAAGAAAATTTTATGTAAAATATAGAAAAAGATAATGTTAAATAACATACGAAAAAATTTCCAATATTTTAAGTAAAAAATTCGCATTTGCAAATAAACGTCCGAGCGTGTATTTTTAACCCCGTGCGGATAACGCGACGGGGCGACGCCGGCCGGCGTCGGCACGAGCGGGCCCGTCGCCGGCGACTTTGATCTTGTCAATCTTCCACCAAGGTGCGGGAGCCGGGGCCGATGAGCCGAAGCGGCGAAAGGAAACAGGTGGCGGCGGAGCAGTCTCTGCTGCATACGGTAACCAGAGCCTGCCGTTCGGCCTTCTTCACGGTGGGCGCGTTCAGCTTCTGCATCAATCTCCTGGTGCTCACCGTACCCATCTACATGTTGCAACTCTTCGACCGGGTCCTGACCAGCCGCAGCGAGGACACCCTTCTCGTGCTTACGCTCGCCGCCGTCGCGGCCTTCGCCGTGATGGCCGCCCTCGATCTCATTCGCTCGCGCATGCTGGTGCGCATCGGCCTGTGGCTGGACGGCAAGCTGAACCCGGCCCTGTTCGCCGCCACCCTGGCCCCGACGGCGGGAGCCGAACACTCGACCCGGTGCCTGCGGGACCTTTCCCATGTCCGCACCTTCCTCACCGGCGCCGGGGTGCTGACGCTTATGGACGCTCCCTGGGTGCCCCTGTTCATCGGTCTCATCTTCATCCTGCACCCGGTGCTGGGACTGGCCGCCGTGGCCGGTGGCGGCCTCATGATGGGGCTTGCCTTGCTCAACGAGGTCCTGACCCGCGCCCCGCTCGGCGATGCCAACGCGGCCGCGTTCCGCGGCATGACCGCCGCCGAATCCATGGTGCGCCAGGCGGAGACGGCCGAAGGGATGGGCATGGGGAAGACTCTTTCCGAGTGGTGGAGCGCCGAGAACGCGCGCGCCTTGCGCTTCCAGGCGGTGGCCAGCGACCGCGCCGGGTTGGTCATGGCGCTGAGCAAGTTCGTGCGCCTGGTGCTCCAGGTGCTCGTCCTCGGCTTGGCGGCCCTGTTCGTGATCCGCCAGGAGCTCTCGGCCGGGGCGATGATCGCCGCCTCCATCATATTGAGCAGGGCCCTGGCGCCGGTGGAGCAGTCCATCGGCGTGTGGCGGAGCCTGGTGACCGCGCGCATGGCCTTTCGCCGGGTCAAGGACGCCCTGCTCGGGGCGGACGAGCGCACCCGGATGCACATGCCCCGGCCCTTGGGCAAGCTTGCGGTGAGCAAACTCGCGTTCATCCCCGAAGGACTGGAAGAGCCGGTGTTCAGCGACCTGTCCTTCCAGGTGAATCCGGGTGAGCTGTTGGGCATCACCGGGCCCACCGGGGCGGGGAAATCGACCCTGCTGCGCCTGCTGCTCGGCGTGACCAAGCCGGCCCGGGGCACCGTGCGTCTGGACGGCGCGGACGTGTTTGCCTGGAACGCGGATGATCTCGGCCGCCACGTGGGGTACATCCCCCAGGTGGTCGAGCTCCTGCCCGGGACCATCCGCGACAACATCGCCCGGTTTTCCGCCGCGCCGTCCGAACAGGTCATCGAGGCGGCCAATCGGGCCGGCATCCACCAACTCATTCTGCAGTTTCCAGAAGGCTATGACACCGTGGTCGGCGGACCGGCCGACAGGCTCTCGGTGGGTACGCGCCAGCGCGTGGCGCTGGCCCGGGCCCTGTTCGGAGACCCGACCCTGGTGATCCTGGACGAGCCCTACTCGAACCTGGACGCGGACGGGGTCACGGCCCTGATCGCGGCGATCCAGGGCCTCAAGGCACGGGGCGCCACCACCATCATCGTCGCCCACCGGCCGAGCATCCTGGCCCACGCCGACCACGTGCTGCTGCTCCAGGACGGCCGCGGAAAGATCGTCACGAAGGGCGCGCACACCAACCTGCGGGTGTTCTCCGGCGCCGACCAGCCGGCCGGCAAACCGGGCGCGGACGACGCAGCGCGGTCGGTGGCGTGAGCGCCATGTCCCAAACCTCGTTCGACAAGAGCACCCCCCTGGCTCCGGAAAACAGGCGGCAGGACCGCCCCGGTGGGGCGGGGCAACGGGAAAACACGCCCCGGGCCGTGTCCGACGATACCCTCGACAGCGTACTCGGCCGGTGGCGGTGGCGGGGATGGGCCGTCATCATCGTCTTTATCGGCGGTTCCCTGGTGTGGGCGGCGAACACCCGGCTTGACAGCGCCGCCATCGCCCAGGGCGTGGTCAGCGTGGAAAGCAGCCGCAAGACCATCCAGCACCTGGAAGGCGGCATCATCAAGGAAATCCTGGTCACCGAAGGGAGTGTGGTCGAGGCCGGCCAGACCCTGGTGCAGTTCGACGACACCTACGCCTGGGCCCATTTGGACCTGGTGCAAGGGCGGTATGACGCGGCCCTGGCGCTGCAGGCGCGGCTGTTGGCGGAACGGGAGGGCCGCAAGGAAATTGCGTTTCCCGATGCCCTGATGCGCCTGGCCGACGACCCCAACATCCGCGAGATGATGGCCGGCCAGACGGACATCTTCGAGGCGCGGAGGGCCAAGATCGTCAACGAGGAATCCATCCTCCGGGAGCGGATCGAGAAGCACCTGCGCGAAATCGTCGGCTTCAATGCCCAGATGGTCGCCGGGATGGAGCAACTCCGGTTGCTGACAGACGAGATCGCGACGGTGGAAACCCTGCTCAAAAAGGGCATCGCCAGCAAATCCCTCCTGCTGGCCCTGAAACGCCAGGCCGCCGATAAGAAGGGCAAGATCGGGGACCACCGGGCGCGGATCGCGCGTGCCGAGAAGAGCATCATGGAGGTCAAGCTCCAGCTCACCATCCCCAAGATAAAGAACCGCAACGAGGTCGCCGAGGAGTTGCAGGATGTCCAGGGGCGGGTGGCCGACCTGCAGGAGATAATCTACGCGGCCGAGGACGTGGTGTCGCGCACCAGCGTGCGGGCGCCCCAGTCCGGCACCGTGGTCGACCTCCAGGTGCACACCACCGGCGGCGTCGTGCAGCCGGGGGAAAGGCTGCTCGACATCGTCCCCGACCAGGACCGGCTGATCATCGACGCGCGCGTCGACCCCGGAGACATCGACACGGTCTACGAGGGCATGCCCGCCAGGGTGCGGCTCACCGCGTTCAACTCACGCACCACGCCGTTGCTGGAGGGGACGGTGACGTCGGTGTCGGCGGACCGGGTGACCGATCCGGTGACCGGTCAATCGTACTTCACGGCCCGGGTCGTGCCGGTGGCCGGGACACAGGATTTCGATGTCTCGATCCTGAAGCCGGGCATGCAGGCCGAGGTCTTCCTGGTGACGGTGAAACGCACGGCGTTGGACTACCTCCTGGAGCCGATCACGCGCAGCTTCGCCCGCGCCGGCCGCGAGCAGTAGACGGGCCTTGACGGGCCGCGGGTCCGTGCATCCACCATATCGGTTTCGCCGTCGATGACCTGGAAACCGAGGGCAGGGAGATCAAGGACAAGGGCTACGAGATCATCAGCGATCCGGGCGTGGTGCCGGTCGAGTTCCGGGCGCCCGGCGGCACCATCGCCGAGTTCGCCCCGGCCAGCCATTACCGACATCGACCAAGTCTCATAAATGACGTCGTGACAGGATGATGGCTTGGCCCGCACCGATGTCCGCTTAAGGGCAGACACGCCGCCCTCCGGCGAAGCTTCTGTCGCGGCAGTCGGGTGTCGAGGTGTATCGCCTTGAGACGTGGCGTGAGAAGGCAATGTCGGGGATGGAGATGGCGCTGAAGGGGCGGACGGTTGATCCGTCGCAGGCGCAACCGGACACGGCCATGAAACGGATCGGTGAATTTACGAGGAAACGGTTGCAAGGGATGCCGAGGGTAACCATACCCGCGAAATACTACCGAATTAAGCATCCGGTTCGACCTTTTAATGCGAGGTGGAGTTGAAAGATCATCCCGTCATAGATACGCCCTACACCTGGACCTATTATAGGGGTCAGAGCCCAATCCGCATAAACTACGTCGCCAGACTCAAGGGCGTAAAAACAAAGCCGCACACCGATCCGTTCACGTATTTGGAACTGGGATGCGGCAATGGCGTTACCGCGAACGCCCTGGCCGCATCCTTCCCCAGGGGTGTGTTTGTCGCCGCCGACATGAACCCCGAACACATAGATAATGCCGTGGGGCTTGCCGAAAGGGGGTGCCTTTCCAATATTCGTTTTATCAATAAACGCTTCGAAGAGATTTATAACGAGGATCTACCTTCGTTCGATTACATCACCCTGCACGGCGTTTATAGCTGGGTCAGCGCGGAAGTGCGCCGCGAAATCCGCGACATCATCGATAAATTCCTGGCCCCGTGCGGCTTGGTCTATGTCAGCTATAACACCATGCCGGGATGGAGTGCCTTTTTGCCGCTCCGCGAGATCATGCTCAGCCATACCGCTCATATGGAAGAGGGAACCTTGGCCAAGGTTGCTGAAGGACTGAACTTCCTTAAGGTCTTCCGCGATAATAATTCGGCCTATTTCAAGAACAATCCAATGGCCGGAATGATTCTCGACACATGGATGAAGAATGATCCCCATGAAGCCGCCCACGAGTTTTTTAATCAGTCATGGCATCCGCAATATTTCTCGGAAGTCAATGCTGAAATGGAAGAGATCGGCCTTCGTTTCATCGGCCGCACCGAATTTGAAATGAACTTCTCGGATAGTATGGTGCCGGCGTGTTTGCGGCCCCGGTTGGAGGACACCAAGGATGCGATTGAGTATGAAGCTCTCAAGAGTTTCATCTTCAACGAAAGTTTCCGGCGGGACGTTTATTGCAAGGACACGGCCCCAACGGCGCAAGAGGGAAGCGAGTCTCTTTTTTCCGATTGGATTTTCGGAGAATTCGGCATCGAAAAGCCCCCACCGCGCGACGGATGCAACGGCAAGCACGAGGGGAAACTCAATCATGTTTGCAAAAACGTCAATGGCAGGCGGACGGTGGCCGAACTCAACCTCCTTGCGGCGTTAAAGCCCCTTGAGGAAGACGAGATCACCGGCTGCGTCCACGAGCTGGTCGCCGCCAGCCGCTTGTGGCCCCTTGCCATCCCAATGCGCCAATTGGATGGCGTTCTTCCGGATAAGTTCAGCATAGTCCATGATTTCAACCGCACATTCCTCCGGGAAAGGTTGGTAAAGGATTCCCATTGTTATCTGGCTTCGGAGGTTGTGGGCGGTTGCATTAAGGTCAATTTGATCGATGGCCTGCTGCTTCTTGCCGGCGAGGAAGTCGGATTGAGCAAAGCTCCTGTCCGGGTTCTGGAAATCATCGAGGAATCGGGAAAGCCGTGGCGTCGGAACGGAAAGGAAGTGAGCGATCCTGCCCAACGTCGCCGCGTGCTGCATGACGACCATCAGGCGTTCTGCAAAACGGTGGTTCCGTGGCTGCTGGGTACCGGGATTATTGAACCGTCCGTATAAAAGACAAAGCACCCTTGGGGTTCCTCGTGATGCTTCTCTGCCGAGCAGGGTATCAAAGATGCAGGAGGCCACTGGCCGGTATCGACTCGAGTTGACTAATCCCAAGGGACGCTGATCATGACCCGACGAGCCGGCTTACCAAGGTTTTCGGCCCTAAGCGTGCGCTGTGGCGATGCGGGAGCATCGCGAAGCGTGCGCGACGCCGTCCGAAAGCCTTGGTAAGCCGCCGTTGCGGTCGCGTATGCGGCCCGTCGGAGGGCGTCGAAAAGTTTTGACGATGCGCCGCATCGCCTGCAACTTTCCTCCTACCCGACGAGCCGCCTACGCGATCTCCATGAGTCATGATCAGCGTCCCTTGGTATAACTGTCCGATAAGGGTCCAGGCTTTGTGAAAACGCGGGTCGGCAGAGCGTCGGCGCAACGCACGGCGTTGGACTACATCCTGGAGCCGGTCACACGCAGCTTCGCCGGCGCCGGCCGCGAGCAGAAGGCGGGCCACGGGCCGGGCGCGCCCCATCCCTTGACGGGCCGCCGGGGCGTAGCGATATTAAGGGACGACATCGGCGGTGCCTGACCATGGCCGCCGACGGGGCGCCTTCGTCAGGGCCCTTACCAGGCGGTGCTCGCTCGATTGCAGAGGAGAACGCTCCCATGTCTCGGTTTGCCGGCTTCGACAATCCCCTGTTGGTGGGTTTTGAACACTTCGAGCGGATCCTCGACCGCGTCGCCAAGACGTCGGGCGAGGGATACCCGCCCTACAACATCGAGCAGATCGGCGACAACGGCCTGCGCATCACCCTGGCCGTGGCGGGGTTTTCCGCGGACGACCTGAACGTCTCGGTGGAGGACAACCAACTGGTCATCCGCGGCCGCAACAGCGAGGACGAAACCGGCCGGGTGTTCCTGCACCGCGGCATCGCCGCGCGCCAGTTCCAGCGCAGTTTCGTGCTCGCCGAGGGGATCGAGATCACCGGCGCGGTGCTCGATAACGGTCTTCTGCACATCGACGTAGAGCGCAAGACCCTGGAACCCGAGGTGCGCACCATCAAAATCGAATGCGCCCCGCCCGGGGGCAAAAGCGGACCCAACGGCCCGAAGACCATCGACGTCGAGGCGGAAAAGTAACCGCGCGGGGGTCGCGCGAGCGCCCCCCGCATGCCGTTGTCGGGGGGACACCCCCCGGTGGCCCCCCGGGGGTCGCGGGGGCGCCCCCCGCATGCGGTGTCGGGGGGACACCCCCGGTGGCCCCCCGGGGG
>JACZWD010000050.1 GCA_022572335.1 Pseudomonadota bacterium | reverse complement strand
GCCCCCGCGGCCCCCGGCGTCGTCGCGCGCCGCTTGTGATGCTCCACCATCACGGCGCGCCGCGCTCCTCGCCGGAAACCTCGCAAGACCGTCGTATGATGCGCGAAATCGTGCAAGGGAGTACGAACATGCAGCGGCTGATTCCGGTCGTGCTCTGGATCTGGGTCGGCGCCGCGCTGGCCGCCTATCTTTTCCAGTTCCGCACCATCTTTGGCCAGATCCTGAAGGCCGGCGGGCTCCTCTGATGGGACCGCCGCATAGGACCTGACCGCTCCACGGACGCGAGGCCCGCATGACGGCACTGGGCACGGTGCTCCTCCTTTTCGCCGCCTGCCTCGGGGCCGGCGCCGCGGTGCTCGCCTCGGTGCGCGTGCTCGGGGATTTCGGCCGCGGCGAGGCGGTCGCGTGGAGTTTCGCCGCCGGCTTCGGAGTGATCGGCTGGCTGGTTTTCTTTACCGCCGCGCTCGGCCATATCGCCTGGGGCGAGATGGTGGCCCTGTGCCTGGCGGCGGCGGCCGGCATGTTCTTCCTGCGCCCTGCCTTCGCCGGAGCGAAGCCCCGGCTTCGCGCAGGCAGGCGCGCCGCGCCCGACCGACTTCCGTTCGCGCCCGGGGACTGGATCGGGCGCACCCTGCTGTGCGCCATCGCCGTGGCCCTCGTCTTCGACGTTTTGGAAGGGGTGTCGCCGCCGGCGGACGCCGATTCGCTCACCTATCACTTCGCCTTGCCCAAGCAGTTCCTGGCGGCGGGCCGGATGGAGCTCGTCCCCCGTGCCGCCGAAGGGCTGACACCCCTTTTGCCGCAAATGACCTACCTGCTGGCGTTGGGCCTGGGCGGCGAGATCGGGCTCACCCTGTGGACCATGGTCAGCGGCTGGATGGTGAGCGCTTTGCTGTTCGTCATCTGCCGCCGCACCCTCGGGCTCAACTGGTCCCTGGCGGCGGCGCTTTTGTTGCTGACCACCCCGGCGGTGCTCTATGGCGGCGGCACCGGCCAGGTCGAGGTCCGGCTCGCCCTGTTCGCCCTGGCCGGAGCCTTTGCGGTCAGCGACGCGGTGCGCACGGGGCGCATGGGGTATGCCGTCCTCGCCGGCCTGATGGCGGGGTTTTTCGCGGGCGGCAAGTATTTCGGCCTTCTCTTCGCCGCCGCCTGCGCGCTGCCGCTGCTCGCCCGCCGGGGGTGGTTTCGGCGCACCGTGGTCTACGGGCTCGCCGTCCTCGGGGCCGGTTCCCAGTGGTACGGCTGGAACCTCTACCACACGGGCGACCCCATATTCCCGGGGCTGTACGCGTTTCTGGACATTCCCGACAGCGCCCTCTGGGACCAGGAGCACAACGCCTATTTCTGGAACGTCTTTGTCCCCGGCGAAATCTCGGTCCCGGTCAATCTGTTATGGTTCATCGCCTATCCGTTCGCATCGACGTTCGGCGGCATTGACGTGAATTTCAGCCGCATCGGGTTCGGTCCCTACGGCCTTTTGGTCCTGCCCTTTGCCATGGCCGGGGTGTGGCGGTTCCGGCGCCGGCTGGTGTCCAGCCCCCTGGCGGCGCCGGCGGCGATCACGCTGGTGTTCTACACCCTGTGGTTCTTCAGCGGCGCGTCCCAGCACATCCGCCACCTTCTGCCGGTGTACACGGTGCTGGTCGTCTGCCTGACGGTGGCGGCGAGCCGTTGGGCCGAGGCGCGCGCGCTGGTACGGCCGCTGGCCGCGGCGGCGGGCCTTGCCATACTGGTCCAGCTGGGCGGCGCCGGGGTGGTCGGGCTGAACTATGCGCGCTACGTACTCACCGACGAGAGCCGGGAGGATTTCCTGCGCCGCAACGTGAGCCGGTTCGCACCCGTCCCCTGGATCAACGCCAACCTGACGGAGAACGACCGTATTCTGCTCGTCTATACATCACTGGTCTATCTGCTCGATGTGCCCCACTACTCCGCCAACGTGATGACCCAGATTCTGGTCGATCACACGCCGCGGGCGCGGGATCCCAAACGCTTCCTCGCGCAGTTGAAGGCCCTCGGCATCACCCACCTGCTGCTCACCACCAAGGTGTCGCCGGAGACGGGTACGATCATCGACACCGGCGACGAGGATTTCCGCCTCTGGACCTTCGCCGAAACCCTGCGCCGGGCGGGGTGCCTGACCATCGTGAAGACGTTCGAAACCCGTTCCATCGGGTCGCGGACCCTGGCCGCGTTTCAACCGGTGGCCGGCGTCGAAACGGGCGGCGTGATGAAACTCAAGACCGAGGGATGCCGGTTGTGACCGGCCGCCGTCCGTGGGACAGGCACAGCGCCACCAACACCATGAATGAAATCTGCCACCATGCCGACCAGAATGAAAAGTTGAACAGCCCGGAAACCCAGTAGCCGATGGCGACCGCCGTCGCCGCAAGGACGGCGGGGTCCCCGGTGCGCAGGTAGTCGCCGGCCAGCCGCGCCACCATCATCGCCATGAGGACCACCAGGGGCGCCAGGCCGACGACGCCGGTCTCGGCAAGCACCTCCAGCACCCAGTTGTGGGGATGGGCGGGGATGAAAATGTAGGCATACCCCGGTATCCGGTCGAAGGCCCCGGCCACGTAGTTGATCATGTTGATGCCGTGGCCGAACCACGGCGAGTCCATGGCCACGTCGAAGGTGAACTTCCAGATGGACTGGCGGTGAAAATCGACCACCCACAACGGCATCCCCCACGGCGCCTCGGCGTCGACGGGCGACATGGAGTGGGTGTACAACCACGCCAGCACCGGGATGACCACGGCGCCCACGGCAAGGCCGGCAAGGACCGTCACCCGCCGTTGCCGGCGGAACCAGACGACCAGGACCCCGGCCACGATCAGCATGGCAATAGATCCGGCGATCGCCGACCGGCTGATCGTAACGCCGATGATGACCAGAAGCCCAAGGGCCTCGGCGACGGCGCAGGAGACCCATTTGCCGCCCAGCCGGACCCCCGACCACAGGACCACCGGAACAAGCAGCATCGCCGCCGAGGCGAAGCCCTTCAGGCCGAGCACCGCATTGGCCGCCCGCCAGCCCTTGGCGCGGACGAAGGACAGCACCTCCGGCGCCACGAAGAGCGCCACCAGCGAAACCGCGAGCACGATCGCGGTGCCGGCCAGCAACGCCCGGAGGGCGAGCGCCGGCATGCGGGCGTCCTCGACGAACGCCGCCCAGATCAGCGCCGCCGCACCGATGAAAAAGATCATCCGCGTCCACACCAGGACGGACCTGAGGGGATCGAGGGAGAAAACCACCCCCGGCAGCCACAACGCCAACGTCACCCCGACCATGATGCCGACCGGGGTGCGCGCCTGGCGCACGAGGGAGGCCAGGCAGCGGTCCCGTTGCGGGAGGAAAAAGACGCACAGCAGGGCGACGATCAGCAGCACCGCCGTCACCGCCCGCCCGAACACCAGAAAGGGCACCGCGATGCCGACCAGGGCCGCCATGACGCGCGGAGCGGCGGGCAGGGTCATGGTCATCGCCGTCTCGCCCCGGGCCGCGCGTGCCTCGCTTTCCGCCATTCCCTGTTTCCCGCCTTTCTTCTTCCCGGGACCGGCCCCTGAACGCGAAGCAGGAAGTTCCGAGCCATGATAATCCGAGCCGACGAGGCCGAAGGGGCGCTGCCCCATGGTATTACCCCACATTTCCCGGCCGGTCACCCGGTCGTTGCGGTGACCGCCCGAAGCGGCGCCCGCCGCCGCCGGTTGCGCCACGGGCCGAACTACCTCTTGAAACGCCGCCGGTAAAGAGATTTGGTATCCATCTGGATGAGGGACATTTGCGGGTGCCGAGGATGGCCGTCCATGGGGTGCGTCCGGCCGGGAGCGGACCGGACACGAAGGAAGGCGATTTCGACGTCGCGGTTCTGGGGGGAACGGGGTTCATCGGCGCCCACGTGGTCAAGCGGTTTCTCGCCGCCGGCCTACGCGTCGGCGTAACGGCGCGCAACCCCGGCAACCTGCCGCCGGTCTTCGACGACGAAAGGGTGACCCTGATCCGTGGCGACGTTTCCCTTGCCGGGGACGTGGACCGGGGGATCGGGCGGGCGTCGGTGGTGGTCAATCTCGCCCCCGGCGGCGGCCGGTCCTGGCCGGAGGTCGAAAGATCCATGGTCGGCGGCGCCCGCCTGGTGGCCGAATGCTGCCGGCGAAAAGGCGTCTCCAACCTGATCCACGTGAGTTCCATCGTGGCGCTCTACCTGGGCGACGAAACGGCCGTCATCACCGGCGCGACGCCCGCCGACCCGCGGCCCGGGAAGCGGGGAACCTATGCCCGCGGCAAGGCCGTGAGCGAGCGCCTGTTGCTCGACATGCACCACAGCGACGGCCTTCCGGTGTGTATCCTGCGCCCCGGAATCGTCCTCGGCGCCGGCGGCAGGCCGTTCCACGGCGGCGTCGGCTTGTACAGCGGCGGGCGCCATTGCCTGGGCTGGACCACGGGCGGCGTCCCGTTGCCGTTCGTCCTTGCCGAAGACGTGGCCGACGCCATCGTCCTGGCGGCGCGGAAGGAGGGCCTGGCCGGACGATGCTACAACCTGGTCGGCGACGTGCCCATGACCGCCAGGGAATACATCGACGCCCTGGCCCGGGCCCTGGAACGGCCGCTGCGCTTCCATGGGCGTTCGCTGTTCACGTGGCGCGCCATCGAGGTCGGCAAGTGGATGGTCAAGCGCCTGATCGGACGCACCGATCCGTTCCCCAGCTACCGGGATCTCAAATCGCGCCGGCTGACGGCGTGCTTCGATTGCGGCGACGCCAAACGGGATCTGGGCTGGCGGCCGGTGGCCGATCGGGAGACCTTCCGGCGGCTTGGAATAGACGTCTACGGCAAGGCCGCGCCGGACATGAGTGGCAAGGCATAGCGCATGGCCGGGTATTTCGTGTACGCCTTCTGCGCGCTCGGGTTGGCCGGGTTCGTCCCGCGTCCGCGCGGCGGCGGCCATGGGTGGCTTGGGGCGCGCCTGTTCACCGGCTTCAGCCTGATTCCGGTGTTCCTGTTTCTGGTGCACATCATCGCCGGCGTCGGCCTGTTGGCCGCGTCGTACGCGCTGGTCGTGCTGTCGGCGCTGGGTCTGGTTCGCCTCGTCGCCGGGTGGGTGCGCGTCCCCGATACCCGGCCGCCCCTGCTTCATCCGGCCTTCGTCATCTTCGTCGCCGCCGGCGGCGTGATCGCCGTCCACGGCGGCCTCGGCTACATCCCGTACTCCGGCGACGAGTTCAGCAACTGGATCGGCTCCGCCAAGCCGATTTTCGCCGGCGGGGGTTTCGACCGGGCACGCCCCGCCCTCATCCACGCGGACTATCCCATGGGCTGGCCCCTGACCTTGGTCCTGCCCGCCGTCCTCGCCGGCCGTTTCGACGAGGGGCTGGCGGCGGCGGCCCCCTTCGTCATGCACCTGGCCCTGGTCTCCCTGCTGTTCGATGTCGTGTGCCGAGCCCTGGAGCACGGCCTGGCGGTGCCGGCGAAGCGCGCCCGCGTGCTCGGCTGGCTGGTCGTATTGGCCATGCTGCTGGCCGAGGCGACGGGCAAGCTGTGGCCCATCAACCTGCTGATCGAGCCGCCGCAGGTCTACGGCCTGGTCGCCATGTTGGCCATCGCCGTGGCCATGCTTCAGGACGAAGGGAACCGCACCGCTTTCGCCGTCTCCATGGGCGTCATCTTCGCGTCCCAGTACCTGATGAAGATGGCGATCCTGACCTTCGCGCCGGTGCTGGCGGTACTGGCCGTGCTCCTTGCCGTTCACGGCGGCGCGCGGGTGGACGCGGGCGCCCTCGGGACGCGGCTGCGCACCGGGCTCAGGCTCGGCGCGACGATGTTGATCCCCGGCGCGCTGATGGTCCTCCTGTGGCGGCAGACCGGCCCGCCCGCCAGTTGCCTGACCTCGCCGGTGGCGGTTCTCCAGCCCGATCAGATGGCGTTGCTCTTGTCGCCCGAGGCGGTGGACCTGGGGCGCCGGTTTACGGCCGCGGTGTGGGCCTACCTGTCCACCTACAAGGCCCCGTTGACGGTGCTTGCCGCGGCCGGCATGGCCTGGGGTTTCACGTCCCGCCGGCAGTACGGGGTTCCGCTGCTGGTGGTGCTCTATGCCGGCGGTTACCTGTTTGCCCTGTATTGGTACCACCTGACCTGCTGGAGCGACATTTCCGCGCATACCCTCTATTCCATCGAGCGCTACACCCGCGTCCCGGTGCGCCTTTTCCATGCGGTCGGTCTGTTGTTGGTCGTCCTTCGCACCATCGACCTGGCCGCCAGCGGACGGTTTGCGTGGCTGCGGGCGCTGTTCGACGACCGCCGCCTGTTCCTTGCGGCGGCGGTTACGGTCGCCGTGCTGGCGGCGTGGCAGGTCGGGCAGGTGGACCGCACGGTGGTCGACATGGCGACGCGGAAGGACCAGAACATGTATCAGCCGCTGGTGCGGATTCCACCCGACGCGGCGCGCATCCGGGCGATGCGGGGAAACGAACTGCCGCCCCACCCCCGGGTGGCGCTGATCGACCAGGAATGGCCCGTCGATGCCTGGAAGATCGCCAACTACTACGCCATCGGAACCGAATTCGGAGGCCCCCTCAAGGACTTCACGGTGATTCACTACCTGAGGTGGGAGACCCGCGCCGGGGCCGAGCACCAAGAGGTGCTCCCGGCTGAGGTTCTGGACGTCCTGGCCGGGGTCGATCTGGTCTGGCCCGTTGCCCTCACGGACCGCTTCCGGGACGCCTTGGCGCCCCATATCGCCGACCCGAAATGCCGCGACAATCCCACGGCCTTTTTCCTCCTGCCCCAAGGGCGCGCGCCGCTCTCGTTTACCTGCCTCGGCAAGTGACGGCCGCCGATCACCGCAGCCACGCCCTTGATAGGTGCCTTAATCGGGATCCAAGAAGGTCGCTGCTGATGTGGGTTGCGCCGTCGGGACTATACAGAAGGTGCCGGCAGCCTACCCTGCCGACAGAGATTTTCGCCAAGCCATACCGAAACCTAGAATTGAAAACGCGGCCAAGATCATCCCCAACGCTGAGAGCTTGGCGTACAGGACCCGATCATCGTGGTTCCACCCAGCTATAACGATCGGATATCCGATGACAAAATGGCCCCGGATCATGAACGGCCTTGAAATTTCCGCGAACCACGTCGCTTGTTGGAGTTGAAGGACCGGAGTGGCGAGCAGTCCTGATTCGAAAAAATACTGCTCTGTTGAAGGTCCCCGTGCATTTCTCAGCATCTGATCACGGAAGGGTCCGTAATCAATGACAACGCTCCGGCCGCCATCCTTGGCAATACGGCGCAACACCTCTGCCATACCGAGGATTCTCCCGCTTGTACCCCGCACAACGGCGGCGTGTTGCGCGTCGACAAGCTGCCATGTCCCGGAAACCGGATTAAAGAATTCCGCGACCGAATGCCCCTGGCCCGGGGGCCACCCCGGCGGCAGCAAGTGCCATTCCCGTGCCTTTAGGCCCTGTGCCCAAGCCGCCAAAATAAAAAGCTGCGTTGCATCGGTGCAATAAAACGGCTTTTGCCGGATTTGAGAAACCCACCTTTCAAAGGTGATGTCCTCATAATTTACGACACCCGTGTTAGCGGCCATGGGACTGAAACCTTGAATGGCGTTCAGTGTCTTGCGCAATCCGGATTCATCGGTCAAGTCGTGAGGCGTAAAAGGAATTTCACCCAAAGGCCGGGCGCGCTGCGAAGCGGGAAGAAATAGGGATTCGTTGTTCACAACCTCGATATAATTGAGGGGAATCGGTATGAACCGCAGATAATACCGATTCTGCCACGTGTAAATTGACGAACCGATCAAAACGAGTGCCGCAATGGAAACGGCAATTGCCCATTTGTTGGCCAGCACCTTTCCCATCGTCTCTGGCATTTCCTATCTAAGCCCGACTTTGCGGCCAATTTCCCACGCCTTCGGAATGGGAACAAGGCCTTTGGGTTACCCACCGTGGCGCAGATAGCGATGATATTCTCGACCCAGGCGGTGGACTTGGCACGCCGGTTCACGGCGGCGGCGTGTGCCTATGTGCCCACCTACAAGGCGCCGATCCCGGTGCCTTGAGCGGCGCCGTCACCGGTTGCTCTGGGAGGGGGTCTTGGCCGCGGTCGGCCAAGCCCGCTTTTCGGCCCCCCCGGCCGCCGCGCGGACGCGGTAAAAACGCCCGAAAACGCCGTTTTCCGGGGCAATGGGCCGGTAGTGTCCTTGTTTAGAGGGGCTCTAAATGAGGCCGGTAAATGCCCATATCGGGCGGGGCTGGCCCTATGGCTTCAGGGTAATGGAATCTGGTGTTGCTGGGCGGGAAATTGGATATGGTGCAGAAGGGGACTTCGACGCTGTTACGGTGCGATTGCCCGTCATGCCAGCATAGTAGCGCTTGGTGTAGGTATATTTCTTATCTGGACAAATCCCGAACCTGTTAACGCTGGTAGGCTCGGGGTCGAACATATAGCAAAACCCAAACTCTTTATTCCCAAGCCACCATGTGTCGTCAGCGTATTTGACGAAACCGTAAACGTAGAGTTTTCCGGAGCCAGCCAAAAGCGCGGCAACCCTAGCTTGTGGCATTTCCCCAGCGCTAATCCTACCCGCCCTCACTTCGCCAGCCTGTACGATGCTGGAAGGGGGGGGCTTGCTTATGTACTGGGGGTTAGGTGGGATTTTGGGCAAAATGTGTATGGCGAAGCTTTTGATTTCAGCGGTCTGAAGCCCCGTGTTTTTGATCTTGTAGATGATCAGGTTTGGACCTTCGGCATTTGGTCTGCCCCGCGCAAATCCCATTTCAACAACGGCGAGGGCCGCCCGGTTAGAGAGCATTCCACTCCAATCTCCCATCATGGTAACAACGGCCACAACGACCGCGCCACTAACGCTGAGAATCCAACGCAATTTCATGTTAGGGGGCCTAATCTCAGGTGGCTCGGGCATATCTTTCTTGGCGGTTCAATCCTTGCTTTGATCTTGTTTTTTTTGCAATAGTTGTGGACCGACATCACATTCTCTGAGCGGTTGCCGTAATATTGGTGCCGATCCTCTTTGTTCTTTCACATATAGGACTATGACACATGGCACGGGAAAGAGTTTAAGTGGCGAGAAGGTCATCAATCTCCCAGATATGATCTGCCAAGCCAGCTGCCATCGCGGGCGTCACTCTGGTTGTCTTGTGAATGCGGCAGAAATTATAGGTGCAATAGTGTAGCTCCACGGCAGCTTTTAGGTTGTCGAGTTTCCTAGAAAATCCGTTACTCATGCGCGTCATCCGCCGCATGTGGGTCCGCAGGGTCCAGTTTTGGCGCTCCACACTCTCGTTCGCCTGCCTGTCCAAGTGAGCGTCCTTTAACCCCCCGGGGCGCCGCGCGGACGCGATAAAAACGCCCGAAAACGCCGTTTTCCGGGGCAATGGGCCTTGACGTTCATACCATGAACGGTGTAGCGTTCGCGCCATGAACAAGGCGGGGGGGCGTTCGTCGGGGGACTTTCCATGGCCGATCCCAAAACATCATCCCAAACCGCGAACACCGACGGCGAGATCACCCTCGGCCTGCTCAATGCGGTCCATGAGAACACTTCGCTGACCCAGCGTTCCATCGCCCAGGAGCTGGGAATCGCGCTTGGGCTGACCAACGCCTACCTGAAGCGGTGCGTGAAAAAGGGCTTCATCAAGGTCCGCCAGATCCCCAGGAACCGTTACGCCTATTACCTCACGCCCACGGGGTTTGCCGAGAAAAGCCGGCTCAGCGCCGAGTACCTGTCCCAGTCCTTCCGCTTCTTCCGCATCGCCCGGACCGAATGCTCGGACCTGTTCGGGCTGTGCGCCGAGCGCGGATGGCGGCGCGTCATGCTGGTCGGGGTGGGGGATCTGGGCGAGATCGCCACGCTGTGCGCCCGCGAGCACCCGGTGACCCTGGTCGGGTTCGTCGATGGGAACAGCGACGTCTCCGCCTTCGCCGGCCTTCGCGTCACGGGCGATATGGAAGCCCTTGGCCAGGCGGACGCGGCGGTGATCACCGACCTTGCGAACCCACAACAGACGTTCGAGGCCGCGCGCCGGGTTCTGCCGCCGGAAAGGGTTCTGGCGCCCCCGTTCCTCAAAGTCTCCCGGCATGGACCGGGACGGCGGGGGTAGCGTCATGAAACGCTGGTACGTGGTCCATACCCACACCGGAGGCGAGCCGCTGGCCATGGTCAATCTCGAGCGCCAGGGCCTGGATGCCTACCTGCCGCAATACCTGAAGCGGCGCCGCCACGCGCGCCGCACCGAGTGGATCCCGGCGCCCCTGTTCCCCGGCTACCTGTTCGTCGCCATGGACGTGGACGTCCAACGCTGGCGGGCGATCCATTCCACGGTCGGGGTGCGCTACCTGGTGTGCCACGGGGAGTGGCCGGCGCCCGTCCCCGCCGGCATCGTGGAGGCGGTGCAGGCGCGCCCGGATGAAAAAGGCCTGGTCGCCCTGGACACGCCGCCGCCGTTCGAGAAAGGGGAAATGGTGCGGATCACGGCCGGCGCCCTGCGCGACCAGGTCGGCCTGTTCGACTGCGCCACCGATCACGAGCGCATCGTCGTCCTGCTCGAGCTGATGGGCAGGCATGTGAAGGTGCGCGTGCCTCTGGAAGCGGTCCGCGTATACGCCTGAGGGGGCGGTTTTCGCTCCGGCGTTTGCGGGCCGGACCGGGTGAAGGATTTTCACCCGGACTGCGGTAGCGTGGGAAACCCCCGGCCGCCACCCTACGCCTTCGGCTGCGGGCGGCAGGCCTCGTAGTGGACTGGCGCGCGAAGGCGCTTAGGCGCAGGAGTGTCCGCCGAAGCCTTGGCGAAGGCGGACGGAGACAGGTTCGCTGCGGACTGCCTGCACCCACCGCCGGGCCGGCAACGAAGATCCTGAATTGCCAATCCGAAATCCCATGACATGGAAAAATCGCAAGGTCCTGGTCACCGGGGCCGACGGGTTTATCGGGTCCCACCTGGCGGAAGCGCTGGTGGCGCGCGGCGCCGAGGTCACGGCCCTGGCGCTGTATAACGCGTTCGACAGCCACGGCTGGCTCGACCACGTGGCGCCCGAGGCCCGCGCCGCCATGCGCCTGGTCCGCGGGGACATCCGCGACCCCCACCAGATGGCCGCCCTCAGCCGCGGCCAGGAGACGGTGTTCCATCTGGCCGCCCTGATCGCCATCCCCCATTCCTACCAGGCGCCGTCCAGCTACGTGCAGACCAACGTCCAGGGCACCGTCAACGTGCTGACGGCGGCGCGCGACGCCGGGGTGGCGCGCATCGTGCACGCCTCGACCAGCGAGGTCTACGGCACCGCCCGCTTCACGCCCATCACCGAGGACCATCCCCTGCACGGCCAGTCGCCCTATGCGGCCTCCAAGATCGGCGCCGACATGATGGTGGAATCGTTCGTCCGGTCGTTCGACCTGCCGGCGGTGACGCTGAGGCCGTTCAACACCTACGGCCCGCGTCAGAGCGAGCGCGCCGTGATCGGCACGGTCATCCGCCAGGCGGTGGACGACCGCTGCGAGTGCTTGTCCCTGGGAAGCCTGTCGCCGGCGCGGGACTTCACTTTCGTCGGCGACACCGTGGAGGCGTTCATCAAGGTGGCCGAGCTGGACGGCGACCACGCGGGCCATGTGTTCAATGCCGGCAGCGGCCGCATGGTCGCCATCGGCGACATGGTGGAGATGGTCCGCCGGATCACCGGCTGCGACAAGCCGGTGGTCGAGGAGGAACAGCGCCTGCGCCCGGCCGCCAGCGAGGTCATGGCGTTGCAGGCCGATGCCTCGTCCCTCGGCGAGGCCACCGGCTGGGCTCCCGCCGTCGACCTGGAAGACGGCCTGGAGCGCACGGTCGCGTGGTGGCGCGGCCACGTGGACACGGTGCGGTCCGACGTGGGGTACGTGGTGTGAGCGCCGCGTCCGCCCTTGATGTGGAGCGGGTGGCGCGCGTCCTCGGCGAGGTGGTCCCCGCCGGGGCGGCGCTGCACGAGCCGGAGTTCGCCGGCAACGAATGGACCTATGTCAAGGACTGCCTGGACTCCGGCTGGGTGTCCTCGGCCGGCGCCTATGTGGACCGCTTCGAGGGCATGCTCGCCGACTTCACCGGCGCCGGGCACGCGGTGGCGACGGTGAACGGCACGGCGGCGCTGCACGCGTGTCTCGTGCTTGCCGGAACGGAGCCCGGCGACGAGGTGATCGTGCCGGCGCTCACCTTCGTCGCCACCGCCAACGCCGTTTCCTATTGCGGCGCCCATCCCCACTTCGCCGACAGCGAGGCGCGCACCCTCGGCCTCGATCCGGCGAAGCTGGAAGCCCACCTGGACGACGTGGCCGAGGCCGGCGACGGCGGCTGCCGCAACACGCTGACCGGGCGGCCCATCCGGGCCGTCATCTGCATGCACACCTTCGGCCACCCGGTGGACCTGGATCCCCTTGCCGAGGTGTGCGCACGCTTCGGACTGACGCTGATCGAGGACGCCGCCGAATCCCTGGGGTCCTATTACAAGGGCCGGCACACGGGGCTCTGGGGCCGGATGTCGATCCTCAGCTTCAACGGCAACAAGACCGTGACCACGGGCGGCGGCGGCGCCATCCTCACCAACGACGCCCAACTGGCTGAGGCGGCCAGGCACCTGACGACGACGGCCAGGCAGCCGCACCGGTGGGAATGCGCGCACGACCGGGTGGGGTACAACTACCGCCTGCCCAACATCAACGCCGCCATGGGCTGCGCTCAACTGGAGCAGTTGCCGGGATTCCTCGAGCGCAAGCGCCGGCTGGCCGAAACCTACCGCACGGCCCTGGCCGGCGCCGAAGGCCTGCGCTTTTTCACCGAGCCCGATTTCGCCCGCAGCAACTACTGGCTCAACGCGGTGCTGCTCGACCCCGGGTTGGCGGACCGGCGCGATGCCGTGCTCGCGGCGTGCGACGACGGCGGCATCACGACGCGCCCGGCGTGGACGCCCATGCACCGGCTGAAAATGTATGAACACTGCCCGCGCATGGACCTGGGCACGGCCGAGGACCTGTCCCGCCGGCTGATCGCCCTGCCGTCGAGCCCCCGTCTGGCGGCACCGGCCCATGGCTGAGCGCACCATCTGCGTGGTCACCGGCAGCCGCGCCGAATACGGCCACCTGTACTGGCTGCTCCGCGAGATCGACGCAGACCCCGATCTCGAGCCGCAGCTGGTCGTCACCGGGGCGCACCTCGACGACGCCTGCGGCGGGCGGGCATCGATACCGATATGTTTAAGATGGAAAAGAGCCTCGAGCTGACAGACGCTGAATTTCATCCCCTTAAGCAACACTGCACCCAGCGCAATGTGATCTTTCTATCCACCGCTTTCGACAAGCCGAGTTTGGATTTCGTCGTTTCCGAACTCGAAGTGCCGATGATCAAGGTACCTTCCGGCGAGGCGGTGAGTGTTCCTTTCCTCCGGAAAGTCGCCCGCTCGGGTCCCGGTGCGAGATGACGCATCGTTTGGGAGCATTTCAACTGACGGGGCGACATTTCGATCCGCAGCGCTTGCGCGCCTCACGGGTGCAACCGGTCGGCGCGGCTGTCGGGCCCTTCGGCGCGCGTGAACGAAAAGCGACCCGGTGGTTCACAATCCATCATCTTATGCCGAATGGCGGGACGACGGGACCATGGACGCGGGAAAACGGCGCGATCTATCTTACACCGAGAACCAGACGG
>JACZWD010000049.1 GCA_022572335.1 Pseudomonadota bacterium | reverse complement strand
CCGAAGCCGGGGACGCCGACGCGGCCGGCCGCCTGATCGCCAGCCACCTGCGCTTCGTCATCAAGATCGCCCGCCGTTACCGGGGTTCGGGCCTGCCCATGAGCGACCTCATCCAGGAAGGAACGGTCGGTTTGATCCGCGCCGTGCGGCGTTTCAACCCGGACCGCGGGGTGCGCCTTTCCACCTACGCCATGTGGTGGATCCGCTCCGCCATTCAGGACCACGTGATGCACTCGTGGTCCCTGGTGCGCATGGGCACCACCAACGCCCAGAAGGCGCTGATCCTGCGCCTGCGCCAGGTGACGGCCGAACTCATCGGCGGCGCCGAGGGCCTGAGCGACGAAATCACCGCCCGGCTGGCGAAAAGCTTCGGCGCCACCGCCAACGAGGTGAGGACCCTGGCCCGGCGCCTGGCCGGCAGGGACCGGTCCCTGGACCAGCCCATGGCCGGCCCCGGCGGCAACGGCGACCCGCGGACCTGGATGGACTGCCTGACCAGCGATGCGCCGACGCCGGAGCAGGCCGTGGCGGAGGCCAGCGAGCGCCGGTTCGTCAGCGAAATCGTCGGCAAGGCGCTGGCCATGTTGCCGCCGCGCGAACAACTGGTCATCCGCAAGCGCTATTTCGAGGACGTCCGCCAGACCTTCGAGGCCATCGGCCGCGAGCTGGGTGTCTCGAAGGACCGGGTGCGCCAACTGGAAACGCGGGCGCTGGCCAAACTGCGCGAGCTCCTGCAACCGGCCCTGGCCGGGAATCGGTTTTAAAAACTTCCGCGCCGCCGCCCGGAAGCCGCGGCCGTCAGCCCGCCAGTTGGCGCGAGCGCCCGGCGGCGGCGGCGATGGCCCGGGTCAGAAGCGGCTGCCACCCGTCCGCGGCCATGAGCACTTTCAGGGCCTGCTCGGTGGTGCCGCCGGGGCTGGTGACGCTCTGGCGCAGGGCCTCGGGCGCGTCCGTCGAGCGGCGCAGAAGCTCCCCCGCCCCGGACACCGTGACCCGGGCCAGCCTGAGCGCCAGGTCGGCGGGCAGGCCTGCGTCCGCGCCGGCGCGGGCCAGGCATTCGACGAGCAGGAACACATAGGCCGGACCGCCGCCCGAGACCGCCGTCACCGCGTCGAGCAGGGCCTCGTCGTCGACCCAGGCGACCTCGCCCACGGCTTCCAGCAGGTCGTGGCAGCGCCGCCGGTGATCGGGGGTGACGAGGCCATTGGGGCAGGCCACCGTGATGCCGCGGCGCACCGCCGCCGGGGTGTTGGGCATGCTGCGCACGATGGCCGCGTCCGCCCCCAGCCTGTCTTCGAAGTAGCCGATGGTCTTGCCCGCGGCGATGGACAGGAACACGGTGCCGGGACCGGCGAAGCGCTTGTACGCCGGGGCCACGGCGTCCATTTCCTGGGGCTTGACCGCGAAGACGACAACCCCGGGCCGGAGGTCGGCGCCGATGTCCCCCGGCGCGCCGACGACGCTCAGGCCGCCCCGTTGGCGCAGTGCGCCGGCAATGTGCGGACTGGGTTCGACGACGGTGACGTCTTCCGGCCGGATGCCGCGTTCGAGCCATCCCTCAAGGAGGGCGCCGCCCATGGTGCCGCACCCCGCCAGAAGGACCGAGGTCATGTCAGGCTTCGCCGAGGGTATCGACCATGGCGGCCGATACGGCGTCCTCCGGCGTCCTGCCGCCCCAGATCACGTATTGAAAGGCGGGGTAAAAGCGCTCGCACTCGGCGATCGCCGTATCCACCAGGTCCTCCAACTGCTCCTGGCTCGGACCCTGGACACCGCGCAGGGGCAATGCGTGGCGGAACATGGGCAGCCCTTCGTCTTCCCAGACGCCGAAATGCCCAAGCCAAAGCTTTTCGTTGATCAGGGCGAGGAGTTCGCGCACCGGCGCGCGCTTCTTCGCCGGCACGCGCATGTCGAAGGCGCAGGTGAAGTGCATGGCGCGCATGTCCGTGTTCCAGGCGATAAAAAGGCTGTAGTCGCACCAGCGCCCCGGCGCCTGGACGGCCATTTCCTTGTCGCCGCGCCGGTCGAAGACCCAGTTCTTGTCGAGGACGATTTCCTCGAAGATGTCGAGCGGATTGGCCGCCAGGGAGGGGTACGGAATTTCGAACCCTTTCATCGCCGCTTCTCCTCAGGCACCGGCCGCGGCGCCGCCAAAATAGGGGTTCCAAGGGGTAAAACCGCAAAATCTAGTACGTATAGCATTATATTGTAGTTTTTTGAGGAATGTGCACCAGATATAGCCTGCCAAAAGCCGGGACCGGGCGCAAGCCCCGAGTGCGGGCTTGCTGTGGATAACCCGCCGGCCCCTTGGAGAGTCTTTGCGGCGCGGTTTACCAGGGAACGGGCCAAGGCGCGCCTCAGCGCCCCCGGCGTCGAAAAACTTTAAACGCAGAGGACGCAGAGGACGCAGAGGACGGGGGGTGTGCTGCGCGATCACGGGTATTTCCGAGACCAGCGCCCAGGTACCGGAACCGCCCGACATGGCCCGGAATTTTTGAGTTCGCGTATTACCCCTTGCCGGGGCTGCGCCTGGCCGCGGGGTTCTTTTTCCTGGCCGTGGTTTTGGCCGTGGCGGGTTTCTTTTTCCTGGCGGCGGATTTCCTGGCCCTGGCGGCGGGTTTGGCGGTCCCGGCGGCGGGCTTTACGCCCAGCTTGGCCTCCAGGCCGGCGATGCGTATTTCCAGCCTTTCCTGTTCGGTGCGCGCCTTGGCGGCCATGGCCTTGACGGCGTCGAACTCTTCGCGCGGGACCACGTCGGCGTCGTTGAGCAGGCGTTCGATGCGCTGGCGCACCAGGGCGTCGATTTCGTTCTTGATGCCGACCAGGGTGGAGATCGCGCCGTTGGCGACTCGCGCCAGATCATCGAGAATGCGGTTGCTGGTCTGCATGCCTTTCCTTCCCCGCCCGCCGGGCCGCGCTGCGGGGCGCCATTATGGGGCCGGGGCGGTGCCGGCGCAACCGAGCCCGGAGGGGCGGACCGCGCGGCGTCGGCCGCCCTCCCATCGCCCGCCGAAGCGGGCTGCGCGGCGGCCGGTTGCCGGGCGGTGCCGGCGGCCCTATAAGAGCCTGTTTCCAGAAGTGGGGCGGACCATGTTTTTGGTGACGGGCGGCGCCGGCTTCATCGGCTCCAATATCGTGGCGGCGCTCGAGGAGCGGGGACTGGGAAAGGTCGCCATCTGCGACCGGCTGGGGAGCGGCGACAAGCGGCGCAACATCGCCAAGCGCGACCTGGCCGACATCGTCGAACCGGAGCGGCTGTTCGAGTTCCTCGGGGACAACGGCGCGGACATAGAGGCGGTCATCCACATGGGCGCCGTCTCCGACACCACGGCGCCCGAAAACGACCATCTCCGGGACACCAACGTCCGGCTGCCGACGGCGTTGTGGTCGTGGTGCGCCGGCCACCGGGTGCGCTTTCTCTACGCCTCGTCCGCCGCCACCTACGGGGACGGCGGGCAAGGGTTCGACGACGACGGCGCGCCCGACGCCCTGGCCCGCCTCCGGCCCCTCAACCCCTATGCGCGGAGCAAGCACCGGTTCGACCTCGAGGTCGCCCGCATGGTCGCCGCCGGCGAGCCCCGCCCGCCCCGGTGGGCCGGGCTCAAGTTCTTCAACGTGTATGGACCCAACGAGTACCACAAGGGGGGCCAGAAAAGCGTGGTGGCGCAGATCTACCCCAGGGCCGCGGCCGGCGAGGCGGCGCGCCTGTTCAAGTCCCACCACCCGGACTACGCCGACGGCGGGCAGGTGCGCGACTTCATCTGGGTCGGCGACTGCGTCGACGTGGTGCTCTGGCTTCTCGCACACGACACCGTGGACGGGCTGTTCAACTGCGGCACCGGCGAGGCACGCTCGTTCGCCGACCTCGCCGCCGCCGTATACCGGGCCCTGGGCGCCGAACCCCGGATCGAATACATCCCGACGCCCGAGGCCATCCGCGACAAGTATCAGTACTTCACCGAAGCCGACATGAGCCGCCTCCGCGCCGCCGGGTACGACCAGGCCTTCACCACCCTCGAGGACGGGGTCGGCGCCTACGTGACGGGGTTTCTGAACACCGACGACCGGTACCGGTGAACCGTATCCAGATGGAACCGCCGCACCCATGACCTTCGTCATCCCCTATCCCAGCATCGACCCCATCCTCTTTCAGCTGGGCCCGTTGGTCATCCGCTGGTATGCGCTGGCCTACATCGGCGGGTTGCTGCTCGGCTGGTGGACCATGCGCGCCCTGGCCACCCAATCGCCGGTGGCGGCGACACGGGACGAGGTGGACGATTTCCTGGTCTGGGCGACCCTCGGAGTGGTGCTCGGTGGACGGCTGGGCTACGTGGTCTTTTACAATCCCGGCTTTTACCTGGACAATCCGCTGCTCATTTTCGCGGTGTGGCGGGGCGGCATGTCCTTCCACGGGGGCCTGCTCGGGGTGGCGGCGGCGGCGGCGCTGTTCGCGCGCCGGCGCTCCATCCGTCTTCTGCCCTTCGCCGACCTCGTTGCCTGCATCGCCCCCATCGGCCTCTTCCTGGGACGGATTGCCAACTTCATCAACGGCGAGCTCTACGGCCGGATTTCGGAGGCGCCCTGGGCCATGGTCTTCCCCCGCGGCGGCCCCTATCCGCGCCACCCGAGCCAGCTCTACGAGGCGGGGATGGAAGGGGCGGTGCTGTTCGTGGTGCTCTTTTTCCTCAGGCGCCGCGAGGCCGTGCGCCGGCGCGCCGGCCTGCTGAGCGGCGTATTCCTCGCCGGCTACGGCGTCGCGCGCACCATCGCCGAGCTGTTCCGCCAGCCCGACGTTCACATCGGGTTCCTTTTCGGCGGGACCACCATGGGCCAGTGGCTGTCCGCGCCCATGTTCGCCGCGGGCGTCTACCTGATGGTTCGGGCCCGGCGGGAAGGCTGAGACGGCCGTGGCCGGTCTGGCCGATCATCTGCGCCGGCGGATCGCCCGTGAGGGTCCGCTCACCGTGGCCCGCTACATGGAAGAGGCGCTGAGCCATCCCCGCTACGGCTATTACCGGCACCGCGACCCCCTGGGCGCCGCCGGAGACTTTATTACGGCGCCCGAAATCAGCCAGATGTTCGGCGAACTGATCGGGCTTTGGTGCGCCGTGGTGTGGGGGGCCTTGGGCTCGCCGGCGCCGGTAAACCTGGTCGAGCTGGGCCCCGGCCGCGGGACGCTGATGGCCGACGCCCTGCGCGCGGCCCGCCGGACGCCGGAGTTCCTGGCCGCCGTCGCCGTGCATCTGGTGGAAACCAGCCCGCTCCTGCGCGCCCGCCAGCGCGACGCCTTGCCGGCGGCCGGGCTGGAGGGGACGCCGGCCTGGCACGAGGGCTTCGACGGCGTGCCCGAAGGACCGCTGCTGCTCATCGCCAACGAGTTCTTCGACGCCCTGCCGGTGCGCCAGTTCCAGCGTTGCCCTGAAGGCTGGCGCGAGCGCCTGGTGGACGTGGGGCCCGAAGGAGACGGCTTCCGCTTCGTGATGTCGCCGCCCTTGGCCGAGCTGCCCCTGGCGGCGGACGCTTTGCCCCCCGGTGTGGACGGCGCGCCCGAGGGCAGCGTGATCGAGGTGTGCCCGGCGGGCATCGGCCTGGCGCGGGCCATCGGCGAACGGGTGGCGCGCCGGGGCGGCGCCGCGCTGATCGTCGATTACGGCCACACGGAAAGCGCCTTCGGCGACACCCTGCAGGCGGTCAAGGGTCACGCCTTTCATCCCGTGCTGAGCGACCCCGGCGAGGCGGACCTTACCGCCCACGTGGATTTCGCCGCCCTCGCCCGGGCGGCGAGGGGCGCCGGGGCGCGCACCTTCGGCCCCGTGGACCAGGGGGAATTCCTCGAGCGCCTGGGTCTCGGCGCGCGCGCCGACGCGCTGGTCGCCAAGGCGACGCCCGAACAGGCCGCCGAAATCCGCGCCGCCCGCCGGCGCCTTGCGGACCGGCACCACATGGGTGTCCTGTTCAAGGCCCTGGCCATTACCGGCGCGGGCATGGCGCCGCCGCCGGGCTTCGAATGAGGGGGCGGGTGCGACCCCCTTTCCCAACTCGGTCCGATGGACCGATAATGGCCCCATGATTACCGTCGACGAGCTCAACAAGGTCGCCGGCGTCCGCCACGCCTTCTTCACCCGCCGGGGCGGCGTCAGCGAAGGGGCGTACGCATCGCTCAACTGTGGCTACGGGTCCGGCGACGACCCCGGGCGGGTGCGCGCCAACCGGGCGCGGGCGGCGCACAAGCTGGGGCTGGCCGGAAGCGCGTTGGCCACCGCCTGGCAGACCCATTCGGCGGACGTGGCCGTGGTCGACGGCGCGTGGAGTCCCGAGGACGCGCCCCGGGCCGACGGCCTGGTCACGGGCACGCCGGGGATCGCGATCGGCGTGCTGAGCGCCGACTGCGTGCCGGTGCTGTTCGCCGACCCCGCCGCCGGCGTCATCGGCGCCGCCCACGCCGGCTGGCGCGGGGCCCGCGCCGGCATCGTGGAGGCCACCGTGGAAGCCATGATCGGGCTCGGCGCCCGGGCCGCCGGCATCGTCGCCGGAATCGGCCCGTGCATCGGCCCGGGATCGTACGAGGTCGGACCCGAGTTCCATGCCGAATTCGTCACCGAGGACCCGGGGAACCAGGACTTCTTCGCGGCGGGCGAATCGGATACGCGGTACCTGTTCGACCTTCCCGGCTACGTCGGCCGGCGGCTTTCGGCTCTCGCCCTCGCGGCGGTAGAGGTACTGCCCGTCGACTCGTTCGCCGACGAGGAGCGGTTCTTCAGTTACCGGCGCGCCGCCCGGCGCGGCGAAAAGGCCTATGGGCGCGGCCTGTCCGCCATCGTGCTCGACGCCGGCGCCGGGCCCCGGCCCCGGCCCGGTGGCGCGGGGGTGCCGCCATGCCCTACATGATCATCTTCGTCGCCGTCCTTATCCTTGGCCTGATGGTCACCTGCGTGCTGGCCTAGTGGCCTGTATCAGCTAAATTGCACCCCGACGATCGCTTTTCCCGTTTCCCCGGCAGGAGGGGAGGCGCAGGCGATGGCGGCCCCCGGGGACGCGGGAAAAGCGACCCGGGGGCCGGTCTTGCGAGGTCCCCGGACGCCGGGTGATTTGCCCCCGTCCCGGGGCCCGGGAGCACGCCCTGGCGGGGCCTCGGATTACCGTTTACAGGCCTCGGGGACGCTGATACATTCCGCCGCGTCTCGCCCGGCGGCATGCGGTGCGCCGGCAGGCAAGGGGTTTCCGATGCGAAGGTCCGCGAGAGCCCCCGGAGGCGCCCTTTGAGATGAAAATTCTCGCCTGCAACAGCAACCGGCCTTTGGCCGAGGCCATCGCCGCATACCTCAATGTGCCGCTGACCAAGGCCAGCGTCCGGCGTTTCTCCGACATGGAGGTCTTCGTCGAGATTCAGGAGAACGTCCGCGGCGAGGATGTGTTCGTCATCCAGTCCACGTCCTATCCGGCCAACGACAACCTGATGGAGCTGCTGGTCTGCATCGATGCCCTGAAGCGCGGCTCGGCCCGCCGCATCACCGCCGTGATGCCCTATTTCGGCTACGCCCGCCAGGACCACAAGTCGGGGCCGCGCACGCCCATCTCGGCCAAGCTGGTGGCCAACCTGATCGCCCGGGCGGGAGCGGACCGGGTCCTGACCATCGACCTGCATGCCGGACAGATCCAGGGGTTTTTCGACATCCCGCTGGACCACCTGTACGGGGCCCCGGTGTTCGCCAAGGACATCAAGGAGCACTACGACAACC
The DNA here is from genome assembly GCA_022572335.1 of Pseudomonadota bacterium. Lineage (GTDB taxonomy): Bacteria > Pseudomonadota > Alphaproteobacteria > Rhodospirillales > 2-02-FULL-58-16 > JACZQZ01. The sequence goes on along the minus strand of JACZWD010000049.1, from coordinate 6,171 downwards.
AGCGGCTGATGATCATCTCGCCCGATGTGGGCGGCGTCGTCAGGGCGCGGGCCATCGCCAAGCGCCTGGACGCGGACCTGGCCATCATCGACAAGCGCCGCGAACAGGCCGGGGTCTCGGAAGTGATGAACATCATCGGCGACGTGAAGGACCGCAGCTGCATCCTGATCGACGACATCGTCGATTCCGCCGGCACGCTGTGCAACGCCGCCGAAGCGTTGATGGAGGCCGGCGCCACCTCGGTATCGGCCTACGTGACCCACGGGGTGCTCTCGGGCGGCGCGGTGGCGCGGGTGTCGTCGTCTCCGTTGACTACCCTGGTCACCACGGACAGCATCATGGCCACGGAAGCGGTCCGCGTCTCCCACAACATCAAGCAGTTGACCGTTGCGCCGCTGATGGCCGAAGCCATCAGCCGCATCAGCACCGAATCGTCGGTGTCGAGCCTGTTCGACTGATCGGCCGCCGTCCCTTAAGGGCGGCATGAGATTTCAGGCGCCGGCACCGCTCGAGGCCGGCGCGCCGGAAAGGGAAAGGAGAACCAGACATGGCACAGGTCACCACCATGACCGCCCAGGCGCGCGAACGGGCCGGCAAGGGGCCGGCCCGCGCGACGCGCCGTGCCGGCCGCGTGCCGGCGGTCATCTACGGCAACAAGATGGAATCGGTGCTGATCTCCCTCGATCCCGTGGACTTGGCGCACCAGATCACCGGGCCCGGGTTCTTCTCCCGCGTCTTCGACGTCAAGGTGGACGGCGAAACGCACCGGGTCCTGGCCCGGGACCTGCAGACCGATCCGGTCACCGACCGGCCCCTGCATGTGGATTTCATGCGCTTCAGCGCCAGCACCAGGATCAACGTCGACGTCCAGGTGCTGTTCATGAACGAAGAGGACTCGCCGGGGTTGAAACGTGGCGGCGTGCTCAACGTGGTCCGCCATGCCGTCGAAATGATCTGCGCGCCGGACAGTATCCCCGAAAGCATCACCGTCGACCTTACCGGCCTGGATATCGGCGACAGCGTGCACATCGGCGACATTCCCCTGCCCGCGGACGTTCAGCTCACCATCACCGACCGCGACTTCACCGTCGCCACCGTCGTCGCGCCAAGCGCCCTGAAGACGGTCGAGGAGGAAGAGGCCGAGGCCGCGGCCGCGACGGAGGCCGAGGCGCTGGCCCTGGAAGGGGAAGAAGGCGCCGAAGCCGTGGAAGGGGAAGCCGAGGCCGCGGAAGGCGAGGACAAGGCGGAAGGCGAAGGGAAGACCGAAGGCAAGTCCAAGGATTAGGACTAGGCCGCGGGCGGCCAGGGCCAGGACGCGATGTCCACGCTTCTGGTGGTCGGCCTCGGAAATCCCGGCGCGGAGCACGCCTCGAACCGGCACAACATCGGGTTCATGGCGGTGGACGCCATCGTCCGCCGCCATGGCTTCGGCCCCTTCCGCGCCAAGTTCCACGGCGAGATCGCCCAAGGCGACGTGGCCGGCGTGAAGGTGCTGGCGCTCAAGCCGACGACGTACATGAACGATTCGGGGCTGTCGGTGGCCGCCGCCGCCGGCTTTTTCAAAATCCCCCCCGCCGACATGGTGGTGCTGCACGACGAGCTGGACCTGGCCGGGGGACGGCTGCGGGTGAAAAGGGGCGGCGGCCATGCCGGCCACAACGGCCTGAGAAGCATCCACGCCCACCTGGGCGCGGACTACCGCAGAATCCGGCTGGGTATCGGCCATCCCGGCGACAAGGACCGGGTCACCGCCCATGTGCTGAGGAATTTCGCCAAGGCGGACGAGGCCTGGCTGGGGAAGCTCCTGGACGCGGTCGCGGACGGCTTCCCGCTGTTGGTCGAAGGCGACGATCCGGGGTTCATGAGCAAGGTCGCGCTGGCCATGGAACCGCCGAAGCCGAAGCCGCCTGAACCGGCGGCGGACGGGACGCCGGAGCGGACGCCGGACGGCAACGATGGGCTTTAGGTGCGGCATCGTCGGCCTGCCCAATGTGGGCAAATCGACCCTGTTCAACGCGCTCACCGCCACCGCCCAGGCCGAGGCGGCCAACTTCCCCTTCACCACCATCGAGCCCAACACGGGCCGGGTGGGGGTTCCCGATTCGCGCCTGGAGCGCATCGCCGGGATCGTCCGGCCAAAGAACGTCGTTCCCGCCCAGCTGGAGTTCGTCGACATCGCCGGCCTGGTGCGCGGCGCCAGCAGGGGCGAGGGCCTGGGCAACCGGTTCCTCGCCCACATCCGCGAGGTGGACGCCATCGTCCATGTGCTGCGCTGCTTCGCCGACGACAACGTCGCCCACGTGGAGGGCTCCGTCGATCCCCTGCGCGATGCCGACACCGTCGAAACCGAGCTCATGCTGGCGGACCTGGAAAGCCTGGAACGGCGCGAAGAGCCCTTGACCAAAAAAGTCCGCGGCGGCGACGCCGGGGCCAGGGCCGAGCTGGACCTCGTGCAGCGGGTATTGGAGGCGCTCAGGGCCGGCCGGCCGGCGCGCACGGCGGACGCCGCCGCCGAACCGCGCAAGGCCTTCGCCATGCTGCACCTGCTGAGCGCCAAACCGGTGCTCTATGTGTGCAACGTGGAAGAGGCGGACGCCGCCCAGGGCACGGACCTGACGGCCGGGGTGGCGGCCCGGGCCGCCGGCGAGGGCGCGGCCTCGGTGGCCATCTCGGCCCAGATCGAGGCCGAGGTGGCGCAACTGGACGACGCGGCGGAGAAGGCCGAGTTCCTGGAAAGCCTGGGGCTCGGCGAAACCGGGCTGGCGCGCCTGATCGTTGCCGGGTACCGGCTTCTCGACCTGATCACCTTCTTCAGCGCCACCGAGAAGGAGGCCCGCGCCTGGACCATCCGCACCGGCACCCGGGCGGCCGCGGCCGCCGGCGTCATCCATTCGGACTTCGAGAAGGGCTTCATCGCCGCCGAGACCATTCCCTTCGACGACTACGTGGCCCTGGGCGGCGAACACGGCGCCCGGGAAGCCGGCAAGATGCGCCTCGAGGGGCGCGACTACGTGGTCCGCGACGGCGACGTGCTGCGCTTCCGCTTCAACGTGTAGAAAAAAAGGGGAATCCATGGGCCAGACCATCACACTCACCGCGGCGGACGGGCACGAATTGGAAGCCTACCGGGCCGACGCGGAAGGCGCGCCCAGGGGCGGCCTCGTGGTGATCCAGGAGATCTTCGGCGTCAACGGCCACATCCGGGACGTCTGCGACGGCTTCGCCGCCGACGGCTACACGGCCATCGCGCCCGCCGTGTTCGACCGCGTCGAACGCGGCGTCGAGCTCGACTACGACGACGCCGGCATCGCCCGCGGGCGGGAGCTGCGCGCCGGGCTCGGCTGGGACGGGGCGATGGCGGACGTGGACGCCGCCGCCGGGGCGCTCGAACCCTCGGGCAGGGTCGGGGTCGTGGGGTACTGCTGGGGCGGCTCCCTGGCCTGGCTCGCCGCCTGCCGCCTGGATGTGGCGTGCGCGGTGGGGTACTACGGCGGGCAGATCATCGGCTTCAACGACGAAACGCCCCGCTGCCCGGTGATCCTCCATTTCGGCGAGACCGACGCCTCCATCCCCATGGACGACGTGGACGCCATCCGCGCCGCCCACGCCGACGTGCCGGTCCATGTCTATGGCGACGCCGGCCACGGCTTCAACTGCGACCGGCGCGCCGCCTACCACGCCGAAAGCGCCAAGACGGCGCGCGCCCGCACCCTCGCCCTCTTCGCCGAACACGTGGGATAATGCCGCCCTTTCCCGGCATTTTTAATTTCAACGCGGAGGACGCGGAGGGACGCGGAGGAACAGAAAGAGCGCGTCACCGGACAAGGTACATAGCGCACCAGGTTTTTGGCACACCGGTTGGGCGCCTGTTGCGCCTTGGTGTTCCTGGTGCGCCCGGTAGGGGCATCCTCCGCGTTCCTCCGCGTCTTCTGCGTTATTTTTTTATTTCGACGCCGACGCATCCCGTCCTGCCGAGGAAACGGGAAAAGCGATCGTATCGGTGCAATTTAGCTGATAAAGGCCATTGGAATAATTTCGCCCTTTTCCGGGGGTCGGGCCGTGTGTGGTCCGCCTGGGCATATTACGCTTGACGTAACACGTAAAATACGCAATCGTACGGGCATGATCCGCTCGTTCCGGGGCAAGGACACCGCGGCGCTTTACGACGGAAGGCGCGCCAAGCGTTTCCAGTCCTTCGCGAAACAGGCGGAACGCCGGCTTCAAATCCTTGACAGCGCGGCCTGTCTGGAAGACTTGATGCATCTCAGGAGCAATCGCTTCGAAACCCTGCGCGGAGACCGCAAGGGTCAATACAGCATTCGCATCAACCGGCAATGGCGCATCTGTTTCGAGTGGCACGAGGACGGACCGTACAGCGTCGAGATCGTGGATTATCACTAGGAGGCACCCATGCCCAACGCCATGCGTCCCATCCACCCCGGCGAGATCCTCCGTGACGAACTTACCGCGCGCGGTTTATCGGCCAATGCCCTGGCCAGGGCCCTCGGCGTACCGGCCAACCGGATCACCGGCATCCTCAACGGCACCCGTGCGCTCACCGCCGACACGGCCCTTCGTCTCGCCCGATGCTTTGGCACGTCGCCGGAGTTCTGGATGAATCTCCAGCAGGCCTACGAGTTGCGCAGTGCCCAGTTGAAAAACGGCACGGTCATCGAGCGGACCGTGCGCCCGGCGGCGGCGTGAGGCTCACGGTCACCGTCCTTGACGGCCGCCCGCCCCTTCCGGGCGGTTTCAATTTCAACGCGGAGGAACGCGGAGGGACGCGGAGGAACAAAAAGAGCGCGTCACCGGACAAGGCACATAGCGCACCAGGTTTTTGGCACACCGGTTGGGCGCCTGTTGCGCCTTGGTGTTCCTGGTGCGCTCGGTGGGGGCATCCTCCGCGTTCCTCCGCGTCCTCTGCGGTATGTTTTAATTTCGACGCCGACGCCCGGGATGGGCGCGGAAAGGCGGCTGCGATTCCTCCGGCCCGCCCCGCCGCCGGGTAAAACCCCGATACCGGTTGAAGCGCCGGCGGGAAGCTGGAAAACTGTCGGCCACCGGGACGGAGGGTCTTATTCATGGCGGAACCGGGCACGCCGCCGGTCATCGGCGTCATCGGCGGCAGCGGCGTCTCCGATCTGGACGGTCTTTCCGACCCGCGGTGGGAAAATGTCCCGTCCGCGTTCGGCGAGCCGTCGGACGCCCTGCTGTTCGGCGACCTGGACGGGCAGCCCATGGTTTTCCTGCCCCGCCACGGCCGCGGCCACCCCATTCCCCCCGGCGGGATCAACTTCCGCGCCAACATCGACGCCCTAAAGCGCGCCGGCGTCACCGAGGTCATCTCGATCAGCGCCTGCGGGTCCCTGAAGGAGTCCCTGGACCCCGGCACCTTCGTCATCGTCGATCAGTTCATCGACCGCACGGTCACCCGCGAAAACAGCTTCTTCGGCACCGGCCTGGTCGCCCACGTGGGGCTGGGGCATCCCGTCTGCGCCCGGCTCGGCGACGCCCTGGAGGAAGCGGCGGACGGGCTCGGCATCAAGGTGGCGCGCGGCGGCACCTACTTGGCCATGGAAGGTCCGCAGTTCTCGACCCTCGGCGAATCCGAGCTCTACCGCGGTTGGGGCTGCGACGTCATCGGCATGACCAACATGCCCGAGGCCAGGCTCGCCCGCGAGGCCGAGCTGTGCTATGCCACCGTCGCCATGGTCACCGATTACGACTGCTGGCACCCGGACCACGACCACGTGAGCGTGGACTCCATCATCAGGATTCTGCGCCAGAACGCCGATAAGGGGCGGGCCCTGGTCGAACGGGTGGCGCCGAAGCTGAAGGGCCGGGACGGGGCCTGCCCCGAGGGCTGCCACACCGCGCTGGAGAACGCCGTCATCACCGCGCCCGAGGCCCGCGATCCGGCCATGGTGGAGAAGCTCTCCGCCGTCGCCGGGCGGGTGTTGAAGTGACCAAACCATGAAAGTCGACGGCACCCACTACCGCACCATCTGGCCGGCCGCGGACGGCTGGGCGGTGGAGGTCATCGACCAGACGCGGCTGCCCCACGCCTTCGTCACCCTGCGCCTGGAAACCGTCGCCGACGCGGCCCGCGCCATCACCGCCATGCAGGTGCGCGGCGCCCCCCTGATCGGCGCCGCGGCCGCCTACGGCCTG
>JACZWD010000048.1 GCA_022572335.1 Pseudomonadota bacterium | reverse complement strand
TGTTCTCGGCGATGCCGAGCTCGATGTGCTGGCCGCTGCGCGCCATCTCCCACCTCTGGGCCGAGACCACGTGTTCGTCGCGGAACACGTCGGCCTGGCGGAAGCGGCTGAACAGCCCGCGCTGATTGACCCAGCCGCCGAGATTGGTGGAGACGGTAACGTCGGGCGAGGTGGTGACGATGCCGTCGGCCAGCGCCGTGTCGCCGCGCCCGAGGTCATTCAGGATGCGCCCGAAGGCCTCCTGGGTCGACAGGCGCGCCGAGGCGCGGAATTCCAGCCGCCGGGGCACGGGAACGGCGGCGCTGGCGTGGCGGCGCCCGGCCGCGCGGTTGAACGGCACCGAGGCGAGGAAGCCCTGGAGGCGTTCGGGCGCCATGGCGAGGCCGGCGAACGGGTCCCATTCGGCGCCCTTGGGCACGTTCATCTGGGCCTGGAAGGCCTCCATCTGGTCGGGGCTGAGCAGGCCCGCGTGGTTGTCCTTGTGGCCCGCCAGGGGCAGGCCGTAGCCCTTGATGGTGTACGCGATGAAACACGTGGGCGTGTCGTCGTCGACGCTGTCGAAGGCCTCGAGCACGGTCTCCATGTCGTGGCCGGCCAGGTTGGTCATCAAATCGGAAAGCTGGTCGTCGTCGTAGCGCGCCAGCAGCGCCGGCACTTCGGCGTCATCGGCGAGATCCGCGACAAGCCGCTTGCGCCACGCCGGGCCGCCCTGGAACGTGAGCGCGCTGTACAGCGAATTGGGGCAGTCGTTGATCCAGCGCTTGAGCGCCTTGCCGCCGGGCAGGGCGAACGCTTCGAGCATCTTCTTGCCGTATTTCAGGGTGATCACGTTCCACCCGGTCATGCGGAACATGCGCTCGATGCGGTAGAACAGGCGGTCGCTGACGATGCTGTCCAGGCTCTGGCGGTTGTAATCGATGATCCACCAGGTGTTGCGGAGGTCGTGCTTCCAGCCCTCGAGCAGGGCCTCGAAGACGTTGCCCTCGTCGATCTCGGCGTCGCCGAGGACGGCCACCATGCGGCCCGGCGTGTCGCTGCGGGGGATGAACTCGCGGGCCCTGAGGTAGTCCTGGGTCAGCGAGGCGAAGATGGTGATCGCCGCGCCCAGGCCGACGGAGCCGGTGGAGAAGTCCACGTCGTCGCCGTCCTTGGTCCGCGAGGGATAGGACTGGGCCCCGCCCATGGTGCGGAACCCCTCCAGCATGGCGCGGCTCTGGCGGCCGAGCAGGTACTGGATGGCGTGGAAGACCGGGCTCGCATGGGGCTTCACGGCGACCCGGTCCCGCGGCCGGAGCGCGTGCATATACAGCGCCGTCATCAATGTCGCCACCGAGGCGGACGACGCCTGGTGGCCGCCCACCTTCAACCCGTCCGGGCGCGGCCGCACGTGGTTGGCGTGATGGACCATCCACGCCGACAGCCACAGCACCTTGCGCTCGACCGCGCGCAGGCAGGCGATGCGTTCGGCGTCGGATAAAGGCACAGGCTCGGCGCGGGCCAGGGACTGGGTTGCGGTCATGACGAACGCCGTCCTGTGGCGGAAACGTGTGGAATTATAATTCCAGGCTGTCCGGAATTTCTTGCGAAAACGCCCACCATAGGCTAAGAAAAAACAAGAAATTGCCAAAATTATGGGATTTTAAGGCAGATTATGCCTCAACGGCAGCTCGACGCCATCGACCGCCGCATCCTCGACCACCTGCAGGACAACGCCCGCATCTCGAACGTGGACCTGGCCGCCCGGGTCGGCATCTCGGCCTCGCCGTGCTGGCGCCGGGTGCGGGAACTGGAGGAAAGCGGGGTGATCTCCAACTACGTCACCCTGATCGACGCCGCCAGTGTCGGCCTGACGGTCAGCGTCTTCGTCAACGTCAGCCTGGAGCGACAGGTGGAACGGGAACTCGAGGTGTTCCAGAACGCCATCCGGGAACGCCCCGAGGTCATGGAGTGTTACCTGATGACCGGCGAGGCCGATTTCCTGCTCCGCGTCGTGGTCCCCGACCTGATGGCCTATGAACGGTTCCTCATGGACCACCTGACCCGGGTGCCGGGGATCGCGTCCATCAGGTCGAGCTTCGCGCTCAAGCAGGTGAAGTACCGCACGGCCCTGCCGCTCGACCGCGGCGGCGCTGAAGGGGAGGAGTGAATGCACGGAGAACCGACGATGACGGGACCCTTTCGCACGTTCCTGTTCGCTCCCGGCAATCATGCGCGCCGGCGCGTCAAGGTCTTCGAGGTCGGCGCCGACGCGGTGATCCTGGACCTGGAGGACGCGGTGCCGGTCGCCGAGAAGGTGGACACCCGGGGCGCGGTGACAGACGCTTTGAAACGGTCCCGGACCTGCCCGGGCTATGTGCGGGTGAACGGCTACGAGACCGAGTTCTGCTACTCGGACATCCTCGCCGTCGCCGGGCCGTGGCTCGACGGCATCGTGCTGCCCATGGTGGAGACGCCGGCCCAGCTTCGGTCCGTGGACTGGCTGCTGGCCCAGATCGAGCGCGACCGCGGCATGGCGCGGGGCGCCATCGACCTCATGCCCATCATCGAGACCGGCCGCGGCCTGGACGCGGTGACGGAAATCGCCGGCGCCGGCACGCGCACCCGGCGGCTGTCCTTCGGCGCCGCCGACTACACCCTCGACATGGGCATGCGGTGGTCGGCGGACGAGGGCGAGCTGGCCCACGCCCGGGCCGCCATCGTGCTGGCGTCGCGCGTCGCCGGGATCGAGCCCCCCGTCGACACGGTCTTCGTCCACATCCGCGACGAAGAAAACTTGCGGCGCTCGGCGACGACCGCCCGCGACCTGGGCTTCCAGGGCAAGCTGTGCATCCACCCCGACCAGATCGCGCCGGTGAACGGGATCTTCACGCCCAGCGAGGCCGAGGTGGCCGAGGCCGAAAAGATCGTCGCCGCGTTCGAGGAAGCGGAGGCCGCCGGTTCGGCCTCGATCCAGGTGGACGGCCGGTTCGTCGACTACCCCGTCGTCGACAAGGCCCGACGTATCCTGGCGCTGATCGAACGCATCCGCGGCTGAGGGGCCGCACGGGACCGCGCTGCCCCGCCGCCCGGCGTACGGCGGCGTCCATGTTACCCTAGGGATCGAGCGCCCGGGCGACGCGGAACCCGACGCCGACGGTGCGCAGGAACGGGCTGAGACGGCCCCGGCTGGAAGGGCGGAACCGCCGCGGCCCGGAATACGGGGCCGCGCCGCGCAGGACCCTGTCGTTGCACCGGCCCTCCGCCGTCCACACGCCGCCGTCGCTGGGCGCGCCGTCGTAGGTGTCGTGCCAGCAATCCCTCAGCCACTCGCCGAAGCCGCCAAGCATTCCGTACACGCCGAACCCGTTGGGCCGGGCCGTCGCGTCCGCCGTCGTAATCGTATCGGAGCGCGCCCCATACTCCCACTCGGCCTCGGACAGCAGCCTGTAGCGTTTCCCGGTCTTCCGGCTCAGCCAATACGCATACGCCCGCGCGTCATGCCAGCTCACGCACACCACCGGGTCACGGTCGGCCTGCGCGAACCCGGGATCACGCCAGTTCGTGCCGATGGCCAACGCCATCCGGTGGCCGTTCCAGCGGTAGCAGGCCTCGATGTCGCCGTACCCGGTTTCCCGGACAAAGGCGGCATAATCCTCCCGCGTCACCTTGTACGTGCCGAGAGCGAACGGGCGATCTATGGTCACGCTGTGCCGGGGCCGCTCCAACGCCCACTTCCCATGGTGTCGGGCGCCGCCCGTCATGCCTGCGGCCTCGCTCGCGGACGCCCCCATCATGAAGCTGCCGGCCGGCACCACGACCATCTCCGGGCACTCCGGGCAGTCGCGGAAACTGGTCCCCGGTGTGATCGGGGACACGGTGGGGGCACAAGCGGCCACGAGGAGCGCTAGCGCCAAGGGAATCAACGGGATCATGCCTTCGAGCCTCCTCACGGGAGTCTCCCCGACGGGTCTTTTCGCCCGCGCGCCGCGGGCGAGCCCGACGATCCTCGCGTATTCCTGTTAATCTATCCTTAAAGGGGGCCGGGCGCCGCCCGATCCTGCGCCGGCCTCGGGTCGCTTGGATCGCCCCCATCCGCCGGTTTTGCATCCAGGCCGTTCAGAACAGGCCTTCGATCCGGCCCTGGTCGTCGAGGCGGATGGTGTCGGCCGCCGGCGTGCGCGGCAGGCCGGGCATGGTCATGACCGCGCCGGTGACGACGACCACGAACCCGGCCCCGGCCGAGACCCGCACCTCGCGGATCGGCACCACGTGGCCGCTGGGGGCGCCCTTCAGGGCCGGATCGGCGGACAGGCTGTACTGGGTCTTGGCCATGCACACCGGGAAGTGCCCATAGGTCCCCTGCAGCTCGTCGAAGGTCTTGCGCACCCGGGCGTCGGCGTCGATCCCCGAGGCCCCGTATATGCGGGTCGCGATGCGCTCCGCCTTGTCCCACAGGGGAAGGGAGTCCTCGTAAAGCGGCTTGAAGTCCGCCGCACCGGACTCGGCCAGCTCGATCACCTGTTCGGCCAGCTCCTGCGTCCCCGCCCCGCCATCGGCCCAGTGGGTGCATACGACCGCCGCCGCGCCCTGCTCCCGGGCGCTCGCCCCGATCGCCTCCAACTCGGCCTCGGTGTCATTGATAAACCGGTTGATCGCGACCACGACGGGAACCCCGAAGGTCTTGATGTTCTCGAGGTGCCGCGCCAGATTGGCGCAGCCCGCCGTGACCGCCGCCACGTTCTCGCGGCCCAGTTCGTCCTTGCCCACGCCGCCGTGCATCTTGAGCGCCCGCACCGTGGCCACGATCACCGTCGCATCCGGCTTCAGACCCGCCTTCCGGCACTTGATGTCGAAGAACTTCTCGGCCCCGAGATCCGCCCCGAAGCCGGCCTCGGTGACCACGTAGTCGGCCAATTTGAGCGCCGTCGTGGTGGCGATCACCGAGTTGCACCCGTGCGCGATGTTGGCAAAGGGCCCGCCGTGGATGAATGCCGGGTTGTTCTCCAGGGTCTGCACCAGGTTGGGCGGCAGCGCGTCCTTCAACAACACGCTCATCGGACCCGGCGCCTTCAGATCGCGGGCGTGGATCGGTTCCCGCCCCCGCGTCTGCCCGACCACGATCTTGCCCAGGCGCGCCTCCAGGTCCTTGAGATCGGTGGCCAGGCAGAAAATGGCCATCACCTCCGAGGCCACGGTGATGTCGAAGCCGTCCTCGCGCGCAAAGCCGTTGGCCACCCCGCCCAGGCCGCACGTGATCGAGCGCAAGGCCCGGTCGTTCATGTCCACCACCCGGCGCCACGATATCCGCCGCAGATCGAAGCCGAGCCCGTTGCCCCAGTAAATGTGGTTGTCGATCAAGGCCGAGAGCAGGTTGTTCGCCACCCCGACGGCGTGAAAGTCGCCGGTAAAATGCAGGTTGATGTCCTCCATGGGAACCACCTGCGCATAGCCGCCCCCGGCCGCCCCTCCCTTGACCCCGAAACAGGGGCCGAGCGAGGGCTCGCGCAGGCAGATCGTCGCCCGCTTGCCCAACCGGTTCAGTGCGTCCCCCAGGCCCACCGTCGTCGTCGTCTTGCCCTCGCCGGCCGGCGTCGGCGTGATCGCGGTGATCAAGATCAGCCTGCCGTCCGGCCGCCCCGCCAGGCCGTCGATGAACTCGAACGATACCTTTCCCTTGTGCGGCCCGTACTGGATGAGCGCCTCACCGGGGATTCCAAGCTTGGCTCCGACCTCCGCGATCGGCAGCATATCCGCCGCCCGGGCTATCTCTATGTCGCTCTTCGGCGTCATGTCATTTTTCGGCATCGGGTTCTTTCAATCCTTCCAACTCTCTCGGCCGGCCCGGTGGGCGGGCGCGGGATATCGACGGCGGGTGCGGACAGATCGCGCCGCCCATCGGTCACGATCTCGCCGGGAAACATCCGGAACCGGCGGCAAGAGGTAAAGTCAAAGATATTTATGAGGCGATTGACCGAGACGATGCGGCGCCAAGCCCCAGGAACACCCTGCTTTCCGCTGCGCCCGCGCCCAACCGGCTTTCAGGCTCGGCGCAGGATACTCCACCGGGTGCATCGGGTGCAAATTTCCACGCTCCGGGCAGGCTGACCGACAATAAGGCAATCGCGCCGATGACGGCCAGGCAGTGCCGGAACAGAAACCAATCCATGGGGCGGCACCTAGGTCGTGTCACAGCATCGACGAGGCCACGATGTCGATGACCACGCTGAGCGCCAGGTCGAGCCCCACCAGCGCGACGGCGGTCCCGGCGCCCACGTCCAATGCGACCTTGGCGATGAACCACCCGTAGACAAGGATGAGCGAGAGGACGACCAGGCTCAGCGGCCCCACCGTCTCCGCCGGTATGACGCCCGCCATCCCCAGCATGACGAGCGGCAGATACAGCCCGTTCTGCAGCACCGAGGCCCAGTTGTAGGCGACGATGTAGCCCAGGTAGCGCTCCTCGCGGTCGAGCAGGCGCGCCAGGGACACCATGACCAGGGGAAACGCGACCCAGGCGATGACGTAGGCGATGGCCTCGACGGAGGCGAAGCGGACTTCGTCGGTGGCCTCCCCGCCCGCCGCGTAGCGCATGGCCAGCAGGACGGCGAACACCGGCGCCACGATGACCGCGGCGTAAAAGGAGCGCCAGAAGCCGGCGAGGGAGGTCTCGAAATAGGTCATGCCGCGGGCGTCGAAACGGGCCAGCCGGTAGGCGCCGTACAGCGAGGTGGCCGCTTCCCGGGCGCTCAGCATTACGCCACTTCGGCGAAGAAGCCGTCGAGCACCGCCTGGTAGATGTCGGCGAGCGCGCGAATCTCGGAAACGGCCACGTTCTCGTCCACCTTGTGCGCGGTCTCGCCGGTAATCCCGAACTCGACCACCGGGCAGTGGTCCTTGATGAAGCGGGCGTCCGAGGTGCCGCCGGTGGTGCTCAGCTCCGGCGTCCGTCCGGTCACCTGTTCGACCGCGGACGCAACCAGGCCGCTCAACGGCCCCGGCGGGGTCAGGAAGGCCTCGCCCGAGACCTCCACCTGCAGATCGAAGCGCCCGCCCACGCCCGCGCAGTGCCCGGTGAGCCATGTTTCGACGTCACCGGCGGTGTGCCGGTCGTTGAAGCGGACGTTGAAACGGGCATGGGCCTGGGCCGGGATCACGTTCGACGTGGGGTTGCCCACGTCCACCGACGTGATGGTCACCGTCGACGGCTGGAAATGCTCCGTGCCGTCGTCGAGCGGGGTGCCGTCGATGGCGGCCAGCATCCGGATCAGGCGCGGAATCGGGTTGTCGGCCAGGTCCGGATAGGCGGCGTGGCCCTGGGTGCCGTGCACGGCCAGGCGGCCGTTGAGGCTGCCGCGCCGTCCGATCTTGATCATCTCGCCCAGGGCCGTCTGGTTGGTCGGCTCGCCGACCAGGCAGGCGTCGATGGCTTCGCCCCGTCCCTTGAGCCACTCCAGGACCTTGGCCGTGCCGTTGACCGCCGGGCCCTCCTCGTCGCCGGTGATCATCAGGCTGATGGAGGCGCCGAAGCCGGGGCCGCGCCGGGCGAGGAACCGCGACGCCGCGGCGACGAAGCAGGCGATGGCGCTTTTCATGTCCGCCGCGCCGCGCCCGTAAAGCCGGCCCGCGGTCACCTCGGCGGCGAAGGGATCGTGGGTCCACGCGGCCCTGTCGCCCGCCGGCACCACGTCCGTATGCCCGGCGAAGCAGAAATTGGGGGCGCCATCGCCGATGCGGGCATAGAGGTTGTCCACGTCCGCCGTCCCCGCCTCGGAAAAGGTCAGCCGGTGGCAGGCGAACCCGAGGCGGTCGAGCGCGTCCTCCAGCACGTCGAGCGCCCCGGCGTCCTCGGGCGTGACGCTGGGACAGCGGATGAGCGCGCGGCTCAGGTCAAGAGGGTCGATGATGTCGGTCAATCTCTGAGCAGGTCGTTGATCGAGGTCTTGGAACGGGTTTTCTCGTCTACCCTTTTGACGATGACGGCGCAATAGAGTCCCGGCCCCGGGCTGCCGTCGGGCAGCGCCCTGCCCGGCAGGGTCCCCGATACCACGACCGAGTACGCCGGGACGCGGCCGTAATGGATCTCGCCGGTGGCCCGGTCCACGATCTTGGTCGAGGCGCCGATGTAGACACCCATGGACAGCACCGAGCCCTCTTCGACGATGACCCCTTCCGCGACCTCGGCGCGGGCGCCGATGAAGCAGTTGTCCTCGATGATCACCGGGTCCGCCTGCACGGGCTCGAGCACGCCGCCGATGCCGGCGCCGCCGGAAATGTGGCAGTCCGCGCCGATCTGCGCGCACGAGCCCACGGTGGCCCAGGTATCGACCATGGTGCGGCCACCCACGTGGGCGCCCAGGTTGACGAAACAGGGCATCAGCACCACCCCCGGCGCGATATAGGCGGAACGCCGCACCACGCAGTTGGGCACGGCGCGGAACCCCGCGGCGCGGAACCGGGCCGTGTCCCAGCCGTCGAACTTGGACGGCACCTTGTCGAACCACTGGGCGCTCCCCGGTCCGCCGGCGATGGGTGCGGTGTCGGTCAGGCGGAAGGACAGCAGCACCGCCTTTTTCAACCACTGATTGACCCGCCATGCACCGTTCACCTTTTCGGCCACCCGGGCGTCGCCGCTGTCGAGCAGGTCGAGGGCCGCGTCCACGGCGTCGCGGATGGCGCCGCCGGTGCCGGGGTCGATGGACTCGCGGTCCTCCCAGGCGGCATCGATGGTGGATTGAAAGGGGGCGGTGCTCATGGCTTCACGGTGACCACAAGAGGGGATGAAAATCGACCTCAGACCATGGGCGAGGCCGGCGGTGCTGTCAACTAAGCCTCTTCCGCCAGGCCCCGTCCGCCACCACGTCCTCCAGCCAGGGGACGAGGTCGTCGATCACGTGGTGCACATGGTCGCCGTCGGCGCCCTCGACGCCGACGGGGGAGTCGTTGCGCAGCCATACCGTGGTCATGCCCAGCGCCGCCGCCGGCGCCAGGTTGCGCGCGATGTCCTCGATCATCACGGTCTTGCCCGGGTCCAGCCCGTGGCATTGCACCAGCGCGTCGTAGACCCGGGGTTCGGGCTTGGGCACGTACTCGGCGTCCGCGATGTCGAAGACGGCGTCGAAGTGACCGGTGACGCCAAGCCGGTCGGTGATGTGCCCGGCATGGGCGGCGGACGCGTTGGTGAAGATGTACTTTCGTCCGGGAAGGCGTGCCAACGCCGCCGCCAGGGCCGGGTTCGGCGGCACCGGGTCGAGATCGACGGCGTGGACGTACTCGAGGAAAAGGCCGGGATCCAGGCCATGCCGGTTCATCAGCCCGCGGAGCGTGGTGCCGTATTCCCGGAAGTAGGTCTTCTGGACCCGTCGCGCCTCGTCCAGGTCCAGGTCCAGGAAGCGGGCGATGAACGCCCGCATGCGCTCGTCTATCTGGGCGAACAGGTTGGTGGAAGGGGGATACAACGTGTTGTCCAGGTCGAACACCCAGGCCTCGGCCCGGCGCAGGGCGTGGGCGCGCGGGCGCGCCGCGGCGCCGGGTCGGCCTTGGTTGGGACTTGACACCATGCGGTCATTATACCAGGGGGCGGGCAAACCGCCGTCGGAAATCCCATGTTGAACATGTGGTCCCGCTACGACAGACTCATGACACCGATCTTGCCGTAAGAAGCGTCGCCGGCACGGCGGCCCGCATCCGCCGGACGTTCCCGGCCGCCACGCAGAAATGGAGGGCACGTGAAGGGGGTTGAGGATCCAATATCCCCGGCACCCGGTAGTTATACAGCATCCTGCTAGCGGGCCGGGCCGCGTTGCGGGTACACTGCTCCGCGCAGGATCGGGGAACCGTGCCCCCTCCCGCGGGATTCCGAGAGATACCGAATGACACCGGGAGAACCCGGAAAGCCATGTCGAAGGACCGTTCCACCGACGTTCCCGGTAGCCGCGAACCGGCCGCTTCGCAAACGGCCCCCGCCCGAGGGGACGAAAGCGGCCGGGGCCTGCCGGCCGACTATCCCGGCCCCGCCCTGCTCGTCCGCGCCGACGGCTCGGTGATCGGCGCCAATGTCAAGGGCGCCGGCCTGGAGAGCCTGTTGCGCCGCGGGACGGCGCCGGGGATCATCGCCCTGATCGACGAGGCGACGGCCCGGTCCGACGTCGTCGCCGGCACCGTTTCGCTCTCCGTAGCCAAAGGGGACGTCGTGATGGACATCACCGTGGTGCCCAGGGAGGGGGACGGCAACCTCTTGCTCCTCGCCCGTGACCTGACCATGGAACGCAACCTGCGCTCGGCCCTGGTGGAATCGCGCCAGCGGTACAAGGACCTGGTCGAGGTTTCCAGCGACTTCGCCTGGGAAGTCGGGCCGGAAGGCACTTTCGTCTTCGTCTCGCCGCGGGGCGCCCTGGGGTTTCGCGCCGAGGATCTGGTGGAGCACCGGCCCGAGGAGTTCGTCCTCGACGCCGACGACTACGCGCCCCTGCCCTTTCTCAGCGACCATGCGCTGGAGAACGTGGAGATGTGGATGCGCCGGGCCGACGGCTCGACGGCCTGCGTGATGGCCTCCTCCGTGCCGCTGAAAACCGAGGACGGCACGTGGCAGGGCACCCGGGGTATCTGCCGGGACGTCACCGAAGAGCGCGCGCGGGAAACGGCGCTCACCCGGGCCCGCCACCGCGAGCAGCTTCTCAACTACATCGTCAACACCATCCGCGACGAGGTGGAGCCCGAAAACATGCTCGCCACGGCCGCCACCGCCACCGCCCGGGCCCTGGGGGCGGCGGGGTGCCGCATCTATCGGCAACGCGAGCCGGGCACCTTCGCGATGGCGGCGGAATACGGTGTGGCCAAGGGGATCGGAGGGTTGGACGACCTGCTGGCCCGCATGGCTGGCGACAGCGGGGTCGTGGAGGCGGAATCCGGAACGTGGCAGGTCCTGGCCACGGCCACCCGCTACCGCCAGACCATCAACGGCGCCATCTGCATGTGGAAAGCGGTGGGGCCGGACGGCTGGGACGACGACAACCGCATCCTTATCGGCGAAGTGGCCAGCCAGCTTGGTATCGCCAACGAGCAGATCGACAATCATGAACACATCGTCAAGCTGTCGCGCACCGACGACATGACGGCGCTGCTCAACCGCCGGGCCTTTTTCGACGAGGAACTGCCCCGGCGGCTGAAGCGGCTGGACCGCAGCCGACAGACCGCTTCGCTCTTTTACGTGGACATGGACAACTTCAAGCGGGTCAACGACGTGCACGGCCACCAGCGCGGCGACGAGGCGATCATGTTCGTGCGCGACCTGCTGAGGAAGCACTCGCGGCCCGGCGACGTGGTCGCCCGTCTGGGCGGCGACGAGTTCGCCATGTGGCTGGACGGGATCAC
The DNA here is from genome assembly GCA_022572335.1 of Pseudomonadota bacterium. Classification (GTDB taxonomy): domain Bacteria; phylum Pseudomonadota; class Alphaproteobacteria; order Rhodospirillales; family 2-02-FULL-58-16; genus JACZQZ01. Next base: position 2,611 of record JACZWD010000048.1, on the reverse strand, counting down.
CACCGTGGCGGCGACGAAGCGCGTCGAGACGCTGATCGCCGCCAGCAAGGGCCTGCGCCGGTTCTCGGGCGACGAGGACCATCCGCTGGGATTGTCCATTGGCGTGGCCATGTACAATCCCGGGCATGGCGAAGCTCTGGAGGAACTCCTCGCCCGCGCCGACGCGGCGATGTATGCCGTGAAGCACGCCGGCAAGGGCGGCTTCCGGGTGGCGCCGCCCGCCGGCGCACCCGGCGAAAAGCCGCCAGGCCAGGAGCACCGTTCGTGAGTGGGCCGGAGACCAAGGTTCTACCGGGTACCGTCGCCGACCCGCTCACCTACTATAGAGGCTAAACACCTCGCCCGTCACGAAGACCCCAAGGTGCGCCGGGCCCTGGCCGCGCGCAACGACGTCAAGCCGGAAATCCTCTATTTCCTGGCCGAAGACCCGTCCCACCCGGTGCGTCCGGCGGCCGCCGCCAACACCACCACGCCTGGCACGGCCAACCGGAAATTGGCAGGCGTCGCCGAAGCGGTCGCCGCCACCGGCGACTCGAAGCCATCGCCGACCTGCTGGCCAACCCCAGCGCCCAGATCCGCGAGGAAACCCTGGACACCCTGATTGACCGCGCGCCCGGAATCGAGCTGTGGCACGCCCCGCTGGTGGCGCGTCCCAAACTGCCGGCGGCGACGGCGACGCGCCTTGCCCACTTCGTCGCCGACAACCTGCTGGGTGTCCTCCAGGAGCGGGCGGATCTGGACGCCGAGACCCTGGAGTCGGTGAAGACGGTGGTCCGCCAACGCATCGGCGAGGACATGCCCAAGGCCGAAGCCGGTGGCCGAGAGGGCGGCGGCATCGATTCCCCGAACGCCGAACCGCCCCTTGCCATCGCCAATCGGCTCCACAAAGCGGGCAAACTGGGGGAAAAGGTCATCGCCCATGCGCTCAACGTCAACGACCACGCTTTCGTCGTGACCGCGTTGATGGTGCGGGCCGGACTGCCGGAAGACGTGGTCCAAAAGGTCTTCTCGGCGCGCAGCGCCAAGGGCCTCGTGGCCGTGGCCTGGAAGGGCGGCCTGTCGATGAAACTGGCGGTGGCGATTCAGCAACGAATGGCCCACATCCCGCCGGCGGAGGTGCTCGGTCCGGTGAAGGGGGCGAACTACCCGCTCAGCGAAGACGAGATGCGCTGGCAACTGGAATTCTTCGGCGATCAGCGCAGCCGGTGAGTCCCGGCTACCCGGCGCCGCCGGGGCGCGGAGAAACATGGGAAGGCCAACCGGTGATCGGTATTCTGAGGCGCCTGATTAAGGGCCTGTCCGGAAACAGACCCGTCGATTACGACCAGGCCAAGGCGCTGGCGCGGCATGCGGACCCCAAGGTGCGCCTGGACCTGGCGGCCCGTACCGACGTCAAACCGGAGATCCTCTACTTCCTGGCCGACGACTCCTCGCCCGACGTGCGCCGGGCGGTCGCCACCAACACCGCCACGCCGCGCCCGGCCGACCTGCTGCTGGCGCGCGACGCCGATGCCCATGTTCGCGCCGGACTGGCCGAGAAAATCGCCAGGCTGGCTCCCGGCCTGACCGCGGACGAACAGGACAAGGTGCGGCGCATGACGTACGAGGCGCTGGACATCCTGGCCCGCGACCAGGTCCCCCGGGTGCGCCAGATTCTGTCCGAGACCCTGAAGGACGTGGCCGACGCGCCGCCCGAGGTCATCCACCGGCTGGCGCGGGACGCGGAGCTGATCGTCTGCGGCCCGGTGCTGGAGTTTTCGCCGGTTCTGACCGACGACGACCTGCTGGAGATCATCGCCAGCGCCCCTGTCCGGGGGGCGCTGGGCGCCATTTCCCGGCGCGCCGGCGTCGGGGAAACCGTGGCCGACGCCATCGTCGCCAGCGACGACCTCGAGGCCGTCGTCCAGCTGCTGGCCAACCCCAGCGCCCAGATCCGCGAGGAAATACTGGACAGAATCGTCGACCGGGCCGTGGACATAGAGCCCTGGCACACGCCCCTGGTCCGGCGCCCCGTCCTGCCGCCGGGGGTTGCCCGGCGGTTGGCCCGCTTCATCGCCGACCACCTGCTTGAAACCCTGGCCGGGCGCGAGGACCTGGACCCGACATCCGTGGAAGCGGTCCGGGCCGAGGTTCGCCGGCGCCTGGACGAAGGCTATTCCGCGGCCGCGGCGAAGGGGCAAGAGACACCAGGGACGAACACCAAAACCGCGCCTGCGGCCGACTCCCTGGAAATGGTCCAGGACCTGCACCAGTCTGGAAAACTGGATGAGGCGACCGTCGCCGATGCGCTCCACTCGGGCGACCAAGGGTTCGTCATCGCCGCCCTGGCGGTGCGCGGCGGGGTGGCCACGGACCTGGTGGAGAAGGTCGTGCAAATCCAGAGCATCAAGGGAATCGTCGCCCTGGCCTGGAAGGCCGGCCTGTCCATGGACCTGGCCGAGCAGTTGCAGCAAAGGCTGGCCGGCATCGCGCCGGGTCAGGTGCTCAAGGCCACCGGAGGGGCCAACTACCCGCTCACCGAGGACGAGATGAAGTGGCAGCTGGAATTCCTGGACGACCTTTAGTACTTATACCAAGGGACGCTGATCATGACCCGACGAGCCGGCTTACC
>JACZWD010000225.1 GCA_022572335.1 Pseudomonadota bacterium | reverse complement strand
CCGTGATGATGCGCATCGAAGGGCCGGCCCGCGGCCTGCTGTCGGGAGAGCGCGCGGCCCTCAACTTCGTCCAGGTGCTCTCGGGCATCGCCACCCTGACCCGTGCCTATGTGCGGCGCATCGCCGGCACCGGCGCGGTTCTGCTGGACACCCGCAAGACGGTGCCGGGATTGCGGGCGCTTTCCAAGTACGCGACGGCGCTTGGCGGCGCCCGGAACCACCGCCTGCGCCTGGACGACGGGGTGCTGATCAAGGACAACCACATCGCCGTCTGCGGCGGCGTGGCGCAAGCGGTGGCCCGCGCCAGGGCCGCCGGCCTCGCCGCCATCGAGGTGGAGTGCGATACCATCGCCCAGGTGACCGAAGCCCTCGGCGCCGGGGCCGAGCGCATCCTGCTCGACAACATGACCCCCGATTCCCTGCGCCGGGCCGTGAAGATGGCCGGCGGCCGGGTTCCCCTGGAGGCGTCGGGCGGGGTGACCCTGGACACCATCCGCGCCATCGCCGAGACCGGCGTCGACTACATCTCCGTCGGCGCCATCACCCACTCGGCGCCGGCGGTGGACGTCGGCATCGACCTCGCCGGGGACTGATGGTGGTTTGGAATACGTGCCCGGGATCCTTAAATTACCATGGTATCCGGGGCGCCCGAAACGGCCCGCTTGCCCTTGCCCTTGGTTTTGAATCGCGGTACTAACGCCGGGGCCGGGGAGCCCTCGCCGCGGCGGACGGCGGCGCGGGTTATTTTTCTGCACTCCGGCCGAAGGACTCACCCATGGCACGCAGCAAGATCGCCCTCATCGGCGCCGGCAACATCGGCGGCACGCTGGCGCACTTGGTCGGCCTGAAGGAACTGGGCGACCCGATCCTCTTCGATATCGTCAAGGGCGTGCCCCAGGGCAAGGGTCTGGACATGGCCCAGTCCTCTCCCGTCGAGGGGTTCGACGCCCGGTACGTCGGCACCAACCGCTACTCGGCCATCCGCGGCGCCGACGTGGTCATCGTCACCGCCGGCGTCGCCCGCAAACCGGGCATGAGCCGCGACGACCTGATCGGAATCAACACCCAGGTCATGCAATCGGTGGGCGAAGGCATCGGCCGGTACTGTCCCGACGCCTTCGTCATCTGCATCACCAATCCCCTGGACGCCATGGTGTGGGCGTTGCGCGAGGCCTCGGGGCTTCCCCACGCCAAGGTGGTGGGCATGGCCGGGGTGCTGGATTCGGCGCGCTTCCGCTATTTCCTGGCCGAGGAGTTCAACGTCTCCGTCGAGGACGTGACCGCCTTCGTGCTCGGCGGCCACGGCGACACCATGGTGCCGCTGGTGCGCTATTCCACGGTCGCCGGCATCCCGCTGCCCGATCTGGTGGCGATGAAGTGGACGACCCAGAAAAGGCTCGACGCGATCGTCCAGCGCACCCGCGACGGCGGCGCCGAGATCATCGGCCTGCTGAAGACCGGATCGGCCTACTACGCGCCGGCCAGCGCCGCCATCCAGATGGCCGAATCCTACCTCAAGGACAAGCGCCGGGTGCTGCCGTGCGCGGCGTACCTGCGCGGCGAGTACGGGGTCAAGGGCCTCTATGTGGGCGTGCCCTGCATCATCGGCGCCAAGGGCGTCGAGAAGATCATCGAGATCAAGCTCGACCGGTCCGAACGGGCGCTCTTCAACGGATCCGTCAAGGCGGTGCGCACCCTGCTCGCCATCACCAGGAAGCTGCGCCGCCGGGCCCCTGGGCCGAAGACGGCGCGGCCCGCGGCAAAGGCCGCGGCAAAGGCCCGGCCGCCGAAGGCCGCCGCCGGGAAGGCCCGCGCCGGGAAGCGCGGGGCAAGGAAAGCGGCCGCCGGAAAGGCCAGGCGGAAGTGACGGAATGCGTTCCCCTGCCGGGTTCCCGGTAGGCCAGAGGGAAACCGGATGAACATTCACGAATACCAGGCCAAGCAGCTGCTGGCCAAATACGGCGTCGCCGTGCCCCGCGGCGGAGTCGTCTACACGGCGGCCGAGGCCGAATCCGTGGCCAAGGAGCTGGGCGGCCCGGTATGGGTGGTGAAAGCCCAGATTCACGCCGGCGGCCGCGGCAAGGGCGGCGGCGTCAAGCTGGTCGAGTCCGTCGCCGAGGCGCGCCAGGCCGCCGACGCGATGCTCGGCATGACCCTGGTCACCCACCAGACCGGCGCCAAGGGCAAGAACGTCAAGCGCGTCTATATCGAGCAAGGCTGCGACATCGAGCGCGAGCTGTATCTCGGCATGCTCATCGACCGCGGCAGCGCGCGCATCACCCTCATGGCCTCCACCGAGGGCGGCATGGACATCGAGGAGGTGGCGGCGAAGACGCCGGAGAAGATCCTCAAGGTGAGCATCGATCCGGCCGTCGGCATGCAGGCGTTCCACGCGCGCAGGCTGGCCTTCGGATTGGGACTGGAGGGCGCCCAGGTGGGGGCGGCGGTGAAGCTCATCCAGGGGATGTACAGGGCGTTCGTCGATCTCGACGCGTCCCTCGTCGAGATCAACCCGCTGGTGGTCACCGGCGCCGGCGATGTCGTCGCCCTCGATGCCAAGATGAACTTCGACGACAGCGCCCTGTTCCGCCACAAGGACATCGAGGAACTGCGCGACGAGCACGAGGAGGACCCGGCCGAGCTCGAAGCCGCCCGCCACGACCTCAGCTACATCAAGCTGGACGGCAACATCGGCTGCATGGTCAACGGCGCCGGTCTGGCCATGGCGACCATGGACATCATCAAGCTGCGCGGCGGCGCGCCGGCCAATTTCCTCGACGTCGGCGGAGGCGCCACCAAGGAACGGGTGACCACGGCGTTCAAGCTGATCCTGTCCGATCCCAACGTGGAAGGCATCCTGGTCAACATCTTCGGCGGCATCATGCGCTGCGACGTCATCGCCGAGGGCGTCGTCGCCGCCGCCCGCGAGGTCAGCCTCGACGTGCCCCTGGTGGTGCGCCTGGAAGGCACCAACGTGGAGCAGGGCCGGGACATCCTGGCCCGCTCCGGCCTGCCCATCGTGTCCGGCGAGGACCTGGCGGACGCCGCCCAAAAGATCGTCGCGGCGGTCAGGGAGGCCGCGTAATGGCGATCCTGGTCGGTTCCGACAGCCGGGTCATCTGCCAGGGGTTCACCGGCGCCCAGGGAACCTTTCATTCCGAACAGGCCATCGCCTATGGCACCGCCATGGTCGGCGGCGTGACGCCGGGCAAGGGCGGCACCACCCATCTCGGCCTGCCGGTGTTCGATACGGTCGCCGCGGCGGTCGAGAAGACCGGGGCCGACGTGTCCGTCATCTACGTGCCGCCGCCGTTTGCCGCCGACGCCATCCTCGAGGCCGTCGACGTGGGCGTGCCGCTGGTGGTGTGCATCACCGAAGGTATCCCGGTGCTCGACATGGTGCGTGTCAAAAGGGCGATCGAGGGCTCGGGCACGCGGCTCGTCGGCCCCAACTGCCCCGGGGTGATCACCCCCGGCCAATGCAAGATCGGCATCATGCCCGGTCACATCCACAAGCCGGGCCGGATCGGCATCGTATCCCGTTCGGGCACCCTTACCTACGAAGCGGTCGCCC
>JACZWD010000047.1 GCA_022572335.1 Pseudomonadota bacterium | reverse complement strand
GGATCACCTTCGCGAGTTGGGGCTGCACCTGGGCCGGATCATGCTCCAGATCCTCCAGTGCGTTCTCCAACGTGAGGCCGGTGGCGTAGAGCGATTGGATCACCCCATCGCAGGTCCATACCGATGCGATCGCGCTCTTCCAGCACCGCTAGGTCCTGCACCTGGCCGTACAAGCGTGCGTTCTCGATGGCGATAGCGGCGTGGGCGGCGAAGGTGCGCAGCATCTCCTCGTCCTGCTTGGTAAATGGTTGGCCGCTGTTCTTGTCCGTCAGATAGAGATCACCGACGATTCGCCCCTCGTAGACGATCGGCAGACCGATAAAGCTGGTCATGGGAGGATGGTGGGGTGGAAAGCCGGAGGAATCCGGGTGCTCGGTGATGCGGTCGATCCGCAGCGTCTCGCCCTCGCGCATCACGACGCCCAGCAGCCCCTCGCCCTCCGGCAGCCCTCCGATGTGCTCTCGCTTTTCCGGGCCGATGCCCGACGTCAGGAACTCAGCTACCTCTCCGTCTTCGCCCAAGAGGGCCAGGGCACCGTAGTCGGCATCGGTCACCTCGCGGCTGAGATCGACGACGCGCTGGAGGACCGAATCAAGATCGAGATCGGAAGAGAGGGCGAGGCTCGCCTCGTTTATCGCAGCCAACTCGCGGGCGCGCAGATCGGTCTCGTGCTGGGCCCGCCCCAGGACGCGGAAGACCCACGACGAGAAGGCGATGGCCCCCAGGGCGGCGAGCGCCGTAATAAGCAGGACGACGCCCACGTCAGAGAGCAGGCGGCCGGCTCCGAGCACGGCCGCCGACGAGGCGGTGGCGGCGGAAAAGGCGGCGCGCCAGGCGGCGCACGCCGCCGACGCGGCTTGCGCCCGGGCACGGGACACCCTGGCCGAGATCAAGGAAAGGGCGGCGGACCACGCCTCCCGCCTGGCGGCGCTGACGCAGACGGCGGCGGACGTCGACGCCGAACTGAAGGCGGCCGAAGCCCGGGCCAGGGAGGCCGGCGAGGCCCTGGACGCCCTGCCCGAGGCGGACGCCGCGCGCCGGCAGGTGGACGGGCTGAGGGCGGAGCTGGCCGAGCGCCGCGCCGTCCAGGCGGAATGCCGCAGCGCCCACGATACCCTGGTCCACGCGGCCGAGGAACGGCGCCACCGCTTAGGTGACATGGCCGGCGAGGGGGAAACGTGGCGCCGGCGCATGGACGACGCCACCCGCCAGATCGACCGGCTCGAAGAGCGGCGCCGGGCGGCGGTGGCGGCGGCGGACCGCTTGTCCGCCGCGCCCGAAGAGATCGCGGAAAAGCGCCGCCGGTTGCTGAGCACGCTCGAATCGGCGGAGGCCAAACGCGCCGCCGCGGCCGACCGGCTGGCCGAAACCGAGACCCGGGTGGCCGAGGCGGAGCGCCTCCTGCGCGCCGTGGAGACCGACCTTCGCGACGCCCGCGAGCGGCGGGTGCGCGCCGAAGGCCTGGTCGAACAAGCCGAGCAGGCGTGCACCAGCCTCACCCAGCGCATCGCCGAGCGCCTGGAATGCGCGCCCGACCGGTTGCGCGAATTGGCGGGCCTGGCCGAGGACGCCGACCTCCCCGACATGGAGGCGGTGGAGCGGCGCGTCGAACGCCTGCAACGCGAACGCGAGACCATGGGGCCGGTGAACCTGAGGGCGGAGCAGGAGGCGGGCGAGCTGAAGGAGCAGATGGACTCCCTCGACACCGAGTGCGCCGACCTGACCAAGGCCATCGAAAAGCTGCGCCGGGGCATCAACGAGCTCAACCGCGAAGGACGGGAAAGGCTTCTCGCCTCGTTCAAGCAGGTCGACCAGCACTTCCGGGAACTGTTCCTGCGCCTGTTCGGCGGCGGCCGGGCCCATCTCGCGCTGACCGAGTCGGACGACCCCCTGGAGGCCGGCCTGGAAATCCTGGCCAGCCCGCCGGGCAAGCGGCTGCAGGCCCTGTCGCTGCTGTCGGGCGGCGAGCAGGCGCTCACCGCCATCGCCCTGTTGTTCGCCGTATTCCTCACCAACCCGGCGCCGATCTGCGTCCTCGACGAGGCGGATGCGCCCCTGGACGACGCCAACGTCGACCGCTTCTGCACCTTGCTCGAGGAGATGGCCGCCTCCGGACAAACCAACTTCCTGATCATCACCCACCACCGCATGACCATGGCCCGCATGGACCGGCTGTTCGGCGTGACCATGGGCGAGCGCGGGGTGTCGCAACTGGTGTCGGTGGACCTGCGCCAGGCCGAGGAGCTCAGGGCCACCGCCTGAAGGCGTCTCCCCCGGGGGTCGCGGGGGCGCCCCCCGCATACGGTGTCGGGGGCACCCCCCGGTGACCCCCCGGGGGTTTTCCGGCCTGGGATAAAGGGAATTATTTCCGTATTATCAACCTGTTAGACGTGGGTTTTTCGATCTTGACAGGTCTCCGGCCCGCCATTACTTTTCGCCCCGCATATGGCACAACTCCGGCCAAACGGGGAGTTTCCCGCGCGCCTTCCCTGTGCGCGATGTCCCGATGAGCGAAGGCAAGGCCCCGCATCCTCCCGCGCCCCCGGCGCCGAAACATCCCTCGGCGCTGGAAGACCTGGATGCCCGCCTGCGCCATGCCCGCGCGGCACGGGAACCGGCGGCGCCGCAGGACGAAGGGGCGCCGATGAGCGGTCTCGGCATGGCGTTCCGCATCGGGACGGAACTGGTGGCGGCCCTGGCCGTGGGCGTAGGCATCGGTCTCCTGCTCGACCATTGGCTGGACACCGGGCCGTGGTTCCTGGTCGTGTTTTTCTTCCTCGGCGCGGCCGCCGGAATGCTGAACGTCTACCGCGCGGCAAGCGGTATCGGTCTGGCCCCCGGTTTTCCGCAACGCCCTGAGAAGGGCACGGAACCGGGGGAAGAGAAAGAGGAACACGACGGACCGGCCGGAACCGGGCGGCCGGGAAACTAAGTATTAAGACAGGACGGCGGGACAGACCTTGGCCAATCCGTTAGCGCAGTTCGAAATCACCACCCTGGTTCCCATCCGACTGGGCGGGGTCGACGCGTCGTTTACCAATTCCGGCCTGTTCATGGTCCTCGCGGTGACCGCCATCACCCTTTTCCTGACGCTCGGCATGCGCGCCCACCGCCTGGTTCCGGGGCGCTGGCAATCCATGGCCGAGCTCAGTTACGAATTCATAGCCGGAATGGTGCGCGACAACGTGGGCACGGAAGGGCGCCCGTATTTTCCCTTCATCTTCTCGCTGTTCATGTTCATCCTGTTCGCCAACCTGATCGGCCTCGTTCCCTACAGCTTCACCTTCACCAGCCACATCATCGTCACCTTCGCCATGGCCATCACCGTCTTCGTCGGCGTCACCGTCATCGGGATCATCCGCCACGGGCTGCGTTTCTTCACCCTCTTCCTGCCCAGCGGGGTGCCCATGGTCATGGCCCCGTTGCTGATTCCCATCGAGATCGTCTCGTACCTGTCCCGGCCGGTCAGCCTTTCCATCCGGCTGTTCGCCAACATGATGGCGGGGCACACCATGCTCAAGGTGTTCGCCGGGTTCGTCGTGCCCCTTGGCATCCTCGGCGGATGGGCGCCGCTGGCCGTCGACGTGGCGCTCACGGGGTTCGAGTTCCTGGTGGCGGTCTTGCAGGCCTATGTGTTTACGATTCTGACCTGCCTTTACCTGAACGACGCGATAAATCTGCATTAGAAAGAAACCGAGGAAACAGGACCATGGAATTAGACGCCGCGAAAATGGTTGGCGCCGGCTTGGCCGTTATCGGCCTCGGCGGCGTGGGCGCCGGGATCGGCAATATCTTCGCATCCCTGATCGGCTCCATCGCCCGCAACCCCGCCGCCCGGGACCAGGTGTTCGGCCTGTCCATGCTGGGCTTTGCCCTGGTCGAGGCGGTGGCGCTGTACGCCCTGCTGATCTCGTTCCTGATCCTGTTCACCTGAGGCGGCGGGACTTGGGCGGCGCCGGCGCACCGGCGGCACATCCCTAAGGGAGCGCGCGATGGTCATGGGGACCGTAAGGACGGCGCTGGCATTCGTGTCTGGCGCCATGGCCCTTGCCGCCGGGCCGGCTTCGGCGGCGGGCCTGCCGCAACTGGACGCGAGCACGTACGCGCCCCAGGTCATCTGGCTGGCCATCACCTTTGCCGTGCTCTACGTCCTCATGGCCAAGGTGGCGCTGCCCAGGATCGGCCACGTGCTGGAGGAGCGCCGGTACAAGATCGATCAAAACCTGAAAATGGCCGAATCCCTGAAGGGCGAAGCCGAGGCCGCGGCCGAGGCCTACGAGGGCGCCCTGGCCGACGCCCGGGCCCGGGCCGGGACCGTCCTTAGCGACGTCCGCGAGGGCGCGGCGCGCGATGCGGCCGAGCGCCAGGCGGAACTGAGGGCGCGCCTGCACGCCGACATCCAGGAGGCGGAAGCGGGCATCGCCGAGGCCAGGGACAAGGCGGTGGCCGGCATCCGGGACGTGGCGGCCGAAGTGGCGCATTCGGCGGCGGAGAAGCTGGCCGGGGAAACCGTGGACGCGGGCGCGGTGCGAAGCGCCGTCGACGCGGCGCTGAAGGAGCGCGGATAATGCGGGCATGGGCGGCGGAAACGGCCGCCGGTGCCGGCGAGGCCTTCTACGAGGCGCCCGAGTTCTGGGTGGCGGTGGCCTTCGTCATCGTCGTCGCCGGCCTCTTCAAGCCGGTCGCCGGCCGCATCGGCGCCGCCCTGGACGACCGCGCCGGGACCATCAAGACCCGGATCGACGAGGCCGTGCGCCTGCACGAGGAGGCCCAGGAACTTCTGGTTTCGTATGAGCGCAAGCAGCGCGACGCGGCCGCCGAGGCCGAAGAGATCGTCGAGCGCGCCCGCAAGGAGGCCGACAGGCTGGGCAAAAGGGCGGCAGAGGACCTGGAGAAGGCCCTGAAACGGCGCCAACAACAGGCCATGGAGCGGATCGCCCGGGCCGAGGCCGAGGCCCTGGACGAGGTCCGCGGCGTCGCCGTCGACGTGGCGCTGGACGCCACCCGCCGCCTGCTGGCGGAAAAGATGTCGGGCAAAAGGGCCGACGCCATGATCGACGCCGCCATCGAGGAGCTGCCCGACAAGCTGGGGTGAGGGGCCGGACTCCGTTTATGGGTTTCCAAGGGCCGCCGGTCCTTGGTGGGGATCAAAGGGGCAACGCCCCTTTGGCCTCTACCCGATCAACTGACCTTTACCCGATCAACTCAAAATCTGTTTGCCATTTCTTAGAAATGTTCCTAAAATGTTCACGGTGACACACGCACAAGATATGGTAATGTTTGGGGATAATTTAGGGATATGTTGTAGTTATCCACAGATTCTTTATCCATAGGTGTGGATAGCGGGAGGGGGTTTTTGAGCGGGTGCTTGGCGGGTATCACATTTTGAACGCGCGGTTCTGTTTAGATTCCTTGCTTTCGTGACATACAGTCGGTGAGGGGTGGGTAATCTGATGCGAATTTTCCCGAATTCGTCGCGTGGGGATAACTCTCCCGTCGTTCTGCTTAATGCAGGCAAATGTGTTCGCGGCAGGAATTTGGCTAATAATTTTACTAAGCGGTCGATACGTTTGAGCTTTTATGCCTTCTCTGAAATTTCATCGGCTTGAAGATGCGAAACGAACATTAATTTGTTCCGCAGCGCGCCGCATTGGGACACAAATGGGAAAGGGACACCAGCATGGAAAAAAATAACAATGGACGGACAACGCTGCTTCGAAATCTCGTGCTTGGGATCAGCGAATCACAAACGCCAGATGAGTTGGCCGCTCTACAGCTTTTACAAGAGCTGATAGAAGAGATTGATCCGTCGATTCCATTAGAGGTTTGTGACGAGATCGACGACGGCAAAACGCCGTGGCTATTCGCTTCGTATAGCGTATTTTACGGACTGGGTCAGATTAAAGGCTTGGCACGACAAGAGCGAATGTTGCGCGAGAAAAAGTCACGGTCACCGGAGGTCAGTCCTGCCACATAGCACTATCGGCGAAACGGTCAGTCTTGACTCTTGGATGCCGGCGGTCATCGTCTTTTATCTGGGGGAGGCGAGAGAATGCCAGAGGAAGATGGGCTGCGGGTTGTCTTTACAGGTCACACGGGCCTTAACAAAGAAAATGTTCTCACGCGATTAGCCGATCATATTTTCAGCCAAGACAACGATTGGTGTGAAGCAGGCGGGCTCTCAGATCCGCAAGTTCGGAAAGATCGGGAACAAAAACTCGTCGGGATTTACGACGCCGAGGAAGAAATTGACATTGATACTTTCTTGATCCAGTCGGAGCGGGATCAGAAAAATCAATGGCGGCACTCGTTTCTTGGTGCCATGAGTAATTGGAGATCCGCTAATCCAAAGCCCCGATTTGCCTTTATTTCCCTCCACCTAACTTACCAAGCGTACAGCGAGTTCTTTTCGCCTCTGGCGTGGAAAATTTTGGTCCCGGAGCGTCCACCCGAACCTCAAAACGTCCTCGTCAATTTCCTTCGGGAATTCAAGCCGCATTATTTCGTGACCCTTATCGACAATGTCCACGTCGTGCAAAAAAGGATTCGGGAAAACAAGTACGATTTTCGTCTTGTGGAGTTACTTCGATGGCGAAATGTGGAAACCTTGATGACCGATATTCTCGCGCAGCAGGTGATTAGCGAAGAATATCGACGAGAGGATTCTGCAAAATATCCCTTCGAGCACTCCCCCGTCGTAGCGGTTCGCCACCCGAGGAAAATGTTGTTCAAGTTCCTCAGCGAACCGGAATTACCGCGAATTTACGCCGCCTACCCTATAAGCAAACCCCGTGAAATTGCCCGCGACTCGGGCAGCAACGATTCAATTGACGAGATCAACCGGTTTAGGGAATTCCTGCATGACCGGTTCACAGTGTTCGATCCCGTGACGATAGACGAGAGACCAATGCAGCTTCTCCTCGGTCAGCGCGATCGTAACGACGAGGATAAACTAAGCCTGCCGGCGGACGCATGGTGGCCCACTCAGGGCGACGATTCCCTTAGCGGTGAGGCACTCGAAGAAATTCCTGATCTTCTTGTGTCCGATGTAAAGGAAATTGCCACCGACATCGGCCGCGAGAGCAGCGAGATTGATCGCCAAATTCGAAGCAGGGACTTTCGCCTTATCGACCAAGCTGATTGTGTCGTTGTTTATCGTCCAACCTACCGCAAAAAGGACTAGAGCACAGGGACCTATCACGAGATGCGTTATGCGCAAGACACGGGAAAACGGGTTTTTGTAATTCGTGACCCCGCTGTCGACGGAAAACTCAGCCACCCGCCTTTTCAGGTAACCCTGCCCAAGCGGAACGTTTTTGATGACGTGGCTGGACTGGATAATCCACACAACCAACAGAAAATTCTGCAAAAAGTGGCTGGCGAGTTAGAAAAGAATGCGACCAAGTTTACTAAAAAACGGTTTCGGAAAAATTCTTCGCGGGTTTCTGCAGCCACGTGATGTAGCAAAAACTGCCTGTCACCCGATCAGTTCAAGCCATTCGGCCTCGCTCAACATGGTGACGCCAATCTCCGCCGCCTTCTTCGCCTTGGAGCCGGCGTCGGCCCCCACCACCACGTAGTCGGTCTTCTTCGAGACAGACCCCGCCACCTTGGCGCCGAGGGCCTCGGCCCGCGCCTTGGCCTCGCCGCGGGTCATGGAGTCCAGGGTCCCCGTCAGCACGACGGTCTTGCCGGAGATGGGCGAGGCGGCGGCCGGGGCGGCGAAGTTCTCCACCGTCAATTGGCCGGCGAGGTCGTCGAGGACCGCGCGGTTGTGGGGCTCGGAGAAGAACGCGATGATCTCACCGGCCACCAAGGGCCCGATGCCGTCGATGTTGACGAGGTCGCCGTAGGCTTCCGAGTCCGCGTCCCGGGCGGCGTCCATGGCGGCGCGCCAGGCCATGAGCGATGCGTACTGCTTGGCCAAAAGTCTCGCCGTCGCCCGGCCCACCTGGCGGATGCCGAGGGCGTAGATGAAGCGCTCCAGCGCGATCGTCCGCTTGGCGGCGATGGCGGCGAACAGGTTGGCGGCGGACCTCTCCCCCCACCCCTCGCGCCCGGCGATGGCGCCGCCCTTTTCCTCGAGCCGGAAGATGTCGGCCGGCGTCGTTACCAGCCCGTCCTTGCGGAAGGCCTCGATGTGCCTGCCGCCCAGCCCCTCCAGGTCGAAGGCGTCGCGCGAGACGAAGTGCTTGAGCCGTTCGGTGGCCTGGGCCGGGCAGACCAGCCCGCCGGTGCAGCGCCGCACCACCCCGCCTTCCTCGCGCAGCGCCCGGCTGCCGCATTCGGGGCAGGTATCGGGGAATAAAAAGGGCCGGCTTTCGGGCGGGCGCCCGTCCGCCACCACCTCGACGATCTGGGGGATGACGTCCCCGGCCCGCTGGACGATCACGGTGTCGCCCTCGCGGATGTCCTTGCGGGCGATCTCGTCCTCGTTGTGGAGCGTCGCCCGCGACACCACGACGCCGCCCACGGTCACCGGTTCCAGCTCCGCCACCGGGGTCAGCGCCCCGGTGCGCCCGACCTGGACGGCGATGCGCTTGAGCACCGTCCGCGCCCGCTCGGCGGCGAACTTGTGGGCGATGGCCCAGCGCGGCCGGCGGCTCACCGATCCCAGGCGCTCCTGCCAGTCCAGGCGGTTGATCTTGTAGACCATGCCGTCGATGTCGTAGGGCAGCCCGTGGCGCCGCCGGTCCACGTCCCCGTAGTGGGCGAGGACGTCGTCGACGCCGGCGCACAGCCGGGCCAGGGGATCGACCGGGAAGCCCCAGTCCTTGAGGCGCCCGAGGAACCCCCACTGGGTGTCGGCGACCGGGCCGCCGACCTCGCCCCAGGCGTAGGCGAAGAAGCGCAGCGGCCGGGCCTGGGTGACGGCGGCGTCCTTCTGGCGCAGGCTTCCGGCGGCGGCGTTGCGCGGGTTGGCGAAGGTCTTTTCCCCGGCGTCCTCCTGGCGGGCGTTGAGGCGGGCGAAATCGTCCCGGGTCATGTAGATCTCGCCGCGCACTTCGAGGGTCCGGGGCGCGTCGCCGGGGATGGTGTCCGGGATGTCGGCCACCGTGCGCAGGTTGGCGGTGACGTCCTCGCCCGTCCGCCCGTCGCCCCGCGTCGCCCCGAGGACGAAACGCCCGTCTTCGTAGCGCAGGGAAATGGACAGCCCGTCGATCTTCGGCTCGGCCACCGTTTCGATGGGCAGGGCGGGGTCCTTTTGCAGTTCCTTCAGGAAACGGCGGACGCCGTCGAAGAACTCGCGGATGTCCGCCTCGTCCATGGCGTTGCCGAGCGAAAGCATGGGCCGGGCATGGGCGACCTTGGCGAAGCCGGCGGCCGGCGGGGCGCCGATCCGCTGCGCAGGGCTGTCGGGGCGCACCAGCGCGGGGAAACGGGCCTCGATGGCCTGGTTGCGGCGGCGCAGGCCGTCGTATTCGGCGTCGCCGATGACCGGCGCGTCCTTTTCGTAGTACGCCTTGTCGTGGCCGGCGATCGCGCGGGCCAGGGTTTCCAGTTCCCTCTCCGCCTGCGCCGACGTGAGCTCGGCGACGGGGACGTCCGTCGAACCCCGGCTCACGGCCACGGCCCTTCCAAAAGGCTGCCGGCCGCGGCCCGCGCCTCGTCGGTCACCCGCGCGCCGGCCAGCATGCGTGCGATCTCTTCCTTGCGCGCCGGCTTGGAAAGGGCGTCCACGGTGGTCGTCACGCCCCGTCCGGCGGCCGTTTTGGAGACCCGCCAGTGGTGGGCGCCGCGCGCCGCCACCTGGGGCGAATGGGTGACCACCAGCACCTGCACGGTGTCCGCCAGCCTGGCCAGGCGCTCGCCCACGGCCGCCGCCACGGCGCCGCCGACGCCGGCATCGACCTCGTCGAAGACGATGGTGGGAGTCGGATCGGCGTCGGCCAGCACGACGCGGAGCGCCAGCATGAAGCGGGCCAGTTCGCCGCCCGAGGTGATGCGGTTCAGCGGTCCCGCCGGCATGCCGGGATTGGTCGCGACCTGGAAGACGACGCTTTCGCACCCCTGTTCGCCCCAGTCTTCCTCGTCCAGCGGTCTCAGCTCCGTCGAGAACGTGGCCTTGCCCAGCTTCAGGGGCTTGAGCTCCCCGGCGACGGCGGGATCGAGCCCGGCCGCCGCCTGCCGGCGGGCGCCGCTCAACGCCCCGGCCGCCTCCAGGAACGCGGCGCGCGCCGCCTTTTCCTCGCGCTCCAGCCTTTCCAGGGCCGCCGCGCCGTCCTCCACCGCCGCCAGCTCGGTGGCCAGCTTTTCCTGCACGGCGGACAGGCCGTCGACGGCGGTGCCGTGCTTGCGGGCCAGCGCCCTGAGCGCGAACAGCCGTTCCTCCACCGCCTCCAGGGCGCGCCCGTCGAGGTCGATGCCGGCGCCCGCCTTTTCCACAAGGGCCGTGCCCTCGGCGGCCTCCGCCGCGGCGCGCTCGAAGGCGGCGATGGCCGTGTCCAGGCGTCCGCCGGCCTTTTCCGCCACCCGCTCCAGATGCCTGAGCGCGCGCCTGAGCGCGGCCTCGACGCCGGGGCCTTCGCCGAGCGCCTCCGTCGCCTGGTTCATCGCCTGGACGAGTTTTTCCGCGTGCATCATCACCGCCCGCTGGCCGGCCAGCGCCGCCTCCTCATCGGGTTTGGGATCGAGGGCCGCCAGTTCCCCGGTGGCGTGGCGCAGGAAGTCCTCCTGCGCCCGCGCCGCCTCCCGCGCCGCCTCGGCCGCGGCCCGGGCCTGGCCGGCCCGGCGCCAGTTCCGCCGGGCTTCGCCGACGCGCGCCACCAGGGATTCCAGGTCCCCGTAGGCATCCAGCAAGGCGCGGTGGTTGGCCGGGTCGAGGAGGCGCTGGCTCTCGAACTGCCCGTGCACTTCGGCCAGGCTTTCGGCGAAGCACCGCAGCAGCGCCACGCTCACCGGCTGGTCGTTGACGAAGGCCCGCGAGCGGCCGTCGGCGCCAAGCACCCGGCGCAGGAGCAGGACCCCGTCGGCGCCGTCGATGCCGTGTTCTTCCAGGAGTTCACCGGCGGCATCGCCGGCGGCGACGGAGAACTCCGCCGTGACCACGGCCTGCTTGGCGCCGGGGCGGACCAAGCGGTTGTCGGCGCGCACGCCCAGCGCCAGTCCCAGGGCGTCCAGCAGAATGGATTTTCCGGCCCCCGTTTCGCCGGTGAGCACGCACAGACCGGGATGGAGGGTAAGGTCCAGGCGGCCTATGAGGACGACGTCGCGGATCGACAGAGTGCGCAGCATTCCACCCGTCCGGCTACCAGAACTTGTACCACGATTCCTGTTCCTTCTTCCTCTCCCCGGGCGCCTTTCCCTCCATGAGTTCGTAGGAATTGATGTACCACTCGCTGCCCGGGAAGTTGTGGCCGAGCACGGCGGCCGTCTTGCGCGCCTCCTCGTCGACGCCGAGGGCGCGAAAGGCCTCGGTCAGGCGGTGCAGCGCCTCGGGCACGTGGGTCGTGGTCTGGTAGTTCTCGATGACCGCCTTGAACCGGTTGATGGCCGCCCCGTAATGGCCCTGGCGCAGATAATAGCGGCCGATCTCCATCTCCTTTCCGGCAAGGTGGTCAAAGGTCAGGTCGATCTTGATCTTGGCGGCGCGCGCATACTTGCTTTCGGGATACCGGGAAACCAGCTGGTTCAGCGTCTTCAGGGCATACTCGGTCATCTTCTGGTCGCGGCTCACGTCCGAGATCTGTTCGTAGTAACTGAGCCCCTTCAGGTAATAGGCGTAGGGCACGTCGCTGTTGGACGGGTGCAGCTGGATAAAGCGGTCCAGCGCGACGATGGCGTCGTCGTAGTCGTTGTGCTGGTAATACGCGTAGGCGGCCATCAACTGGGCCTTGGTCGCCCATTTCGAGTAGGGGTGCTGGCGCTCCACCTCGTCGAACAGGGTGGCCGCGGCCGGGTAATCCTTGACCTCGAGCGCATCCATCGCCTCGTTGTAGAGGGATTCCACGCGGCGTTCGACGTATTCGTCCTCTTCCGTGCCCGCACACGCGGCCAGGAGAACGACGCCCAGGATCGCCGCCAGCCTGGCGAATGAGGGAAAGCGGCACGACCGGGCGGCATTTCCGCCCGTGGCCGGAAAATTGCGCAAACCGGAATTCATACCGCCGGATTATATCACGGTGGCACGGACTCTGTACAAGTTCGTGGCCGACGGGCGGGCCGCGACGGCTGCGGGAATTCGACGGTAAACCGGAAACGAACGGGAGGAGGCGGGCGGACGTGTCTACGCGGTCGCGGCCACGGCCACGGCCGGCTCGTCGGCCCAGCCGCCGTCCACGGACTGCGCGTCGATGGCGCCGCCGTCCGCCACGTCGTAACACCAGGATTTCGCATCGGCGAACAGGGCGCGCAAGAGCCGGTTGGTGATGGCATGGCCCGAACGGACGCCGTGAAAACGGCCAATGATGGGGGCGCCGGCCAGATAGAGATCGCCTACGGCGTCCAAGACCTTGTGGCGGACAAATTCGTCCTCGTAGCGCAGGCCACCCTCGTTGAGGACCTTGTCGCCGCTGACCACGACCGCGTTGTCCAGGGACCCGCCCCGGGCCAGTCCCTCGGCCCTTAGCCGTTCGAACTCGTGCAGGAAGCCAAAGGTCCGGGCGGGGGCGAGCTCTTTCTTGAAGTTGCCGTTGCCGAGGCCGATGGAGATGGTTTGCCGGGAAACGGCGGCGCTGTTGAATTCGATCTCGAAGCCGAGGGAAAACCCGGCGCCGGGCGTAAGCGAGGCAAAGCGTTTGCCGTCGTGGACCACGACCGCCTTGCGTATGCGGATGACGCGGAGCGGCGCCGCCTGTCCGACGACGCCCGCGCGCTCGATGAGGGCGACGAAGGGCGCCGCGCTGCCGTCCATGATCGGCACCTCGGGACCGGTGATATCGACAACGGCATTGTCGATGGCGCAGCCGCGCAGGGCCGCCATCAGGTGCTCGACGGTGCTGACCGTCGCCCCGTCTTCGTTGCCCACGGTGGTGGACATCCGGGTATCGACCACCCGGTCCCAGGTCGCCGGAATCACGGCGCCGCCGGGGATGTCCGTGCGCCGGAACACGATTCCGCTCCCGGCCTCGCCCGGGCGCAGGGTCATCGACACCATGTCGCCGCAATGCAGGGCAATGCCGGTGCACTCGACCGGACCTTTAAGGGTCTTCTGGTAGATGATTTTCTTGCGGTTGAATTTCGCAGCCGGCCCGCGGCTGCCGCGTAGAACCCCCATCTTCCCCCGCTTATATTCCTTGGTCAGGTTCGACCTCCCCGGCAACGGCCCAACCCCCTTGGGCGCGGTCCGGTGGAAGATTGCCTCGGGGATGTCTTTACCAACATCGCCCGAGGCACTCAAATCAACATTTGTTACGAATTGTTACGCCAACTCAGAGCCTTACCGTCAATTCGCCTGGCGGCGCAGGAAGGCCGGGATATCGAGCAGGTCCTCCTCGGCCTGGGCGACGGCCACGCGCTCGGCGGAATCGAGTCCGCCAAGCTGGCCGCGGCCGCCGGTTGGGTGTCCTTGCGCCGCCCCGTCGCCGTCCACCAGGGCGGACTTGGCGCTTTTGGCGGCACGGCCGGTACCGGTGACCCGTTCGAATAGGGTCGGTCCCCTTTCCCTGGCCGTCCGCCTGGCGGCCGCCCTCTCCGGCGCCTGCGCCGCCGGGGACACATCCAGGGCCTGGTCGGCCTTGCCGCCCGAGGGTTCGGCCGGCGGCGGGATGAAGAGGTCGGTGGAGCCGAGGGCCGGTGGGGCGGGAGGACGCAACGCGGTTTCGCCGGCGGCGGCCTTGTCCGCGGCAGGTCCCGACGCCGCCGGTTTCTCCGGTGCCGGCCCGGGGGTCTCCGACACGTCCGCGGCCGGTTCCGTGGCGGGCGCGGCCGGCGGAACCATCGTCACCACCGTCGCCGACTTGTGCCCGGGCGCCTCGGCGTCCGGCTTTTGGGCCGGCGATGGCGCGTCCCCGCCGACCACGTTGAGCACGGCGGGGGCGGGTTGCGCCGAGGCCAGGGCGTCGATTCCGGTGGCCACCACCGAGACCCGTATCTTGCCTTCCAGGTCCTCGGAGAAGGTGGAACCGAAGACGATGTAGCCTTCGTTGTCCACTTCGGAGCGGATCCGGTTGGCCGCCTCGTCCACCTCGAACAGTGTCATGTCGCGCCCGCCGGTGATGTTGATGAGGATTCCCTTCGCCCCCTTCATGGACGTGTC
>JACZWD010000046.1 GCA_022572335.1 Pseudomonadota bacterium | reverse complement strand
AGATCGCCGCCGGCCAACACGCCTTCGCCGAGGTGCTTGGGCGGGCCGAGAGGCCGATGCTGATCGTCGGCATGGGCGCCCTGGCCCGCGCCGACGGCGCCCAGGTGCTGGCCACGGCGCGCACCATCGCCGAGGGCTGCGGAATGGTGCGGGAAAAGGACGGCTGGAACGGCTTCAACGTCCTGCACACGGCGGCGGCGCGGGTCGGCGGACTGGACTTCGGCTTCCTGCCCGGCGACGGCGGCCTGGATACCGGGGCCATCGTGGACGCGGCGTCGGCGGGCGCCGTGGCGGTGGTGTACCTGCTGGGCGCCGACGAGATCGACATGAACAGCCTGGGCAAGGCCTTCGTCATTTACC
Source organism: Pseudomonadota bacterium (assembly GCA_022572335.1). Classification (GTDB taxonomy): domain Bacteria; phylum Pseudomonadota; class Alphaproteobacteria; order Rhodospirillales; family 2-02-FULL-58-16; genus JACZQZ01. The sequence goes on along the minus strand of JACZWD010000046.1, from coordinate 13,905 downwards.
AGGGTCACCACGGGGACGCCGGGGCGCAGCGGGCCGACGTCATCCTGCCCGGCGCCGCGTATACGGAAAAGAACGCCACCTACGTCAACACCGAAGGGCGGGTGCAGCAGGGAAGGCGGGCCGTCTACCCGCCCGGCGAGGCGCGCGAGGACTGGACGATCATCCGCGCCCTGTCCGAGGTCCTGGGGCGGAAACTTGCCGTCGATACCCGCGACGATGTGCGCGCCCGCATGGCCGAGGTCAACCCCAACTTCGCCGCCGGTCCGGACGCGGTGGAAACGGCGCCGTGGGGCGCGTTCGGGACCGCCGGGCCCATGGACCCGGCGCCGTTCCGGTCGCCGGTCGCCAACTTCTACATGACCGATCCCATCAGCCGGGCCTCGGTCACCATGGCCGCATGCGCGGACGCGCTGGCCGGCGCGCAGCGGGAAAGGACCGGGACCGATGGTTGAGTTCTGGTACGGCTACGTTTGGCCGACGGTGTGGATCGGTCTGAAGGTCGTCGCCATCGTCATCCCCCTTTTGTTGGGGGTGGCCTACCTGACCTATGCCGAGCGCAAGGTGATCGGCGCCATGCAACTGCGCCGCGGACCCAACGTGGTCGGTCCGTTCGGGCTGCTTCAGCCCATCGCCGACGGACTGAAGCTGTTCCTCAAGGAGACCATCATTCCCACCGGCGCCAACCGGGGCGTGTTCATCCTGGCGCCGTGCCTGACCTTTATCCTGTCCCTGGTCGCCTGGGCGGTCATCCCCTTCGGCGAGGGCCTGGTGCTGGCCGACATCAACGTCGGCATCCTTTATCTTTTCGCCATCTCGTCGATGGCGGTTTACGGCGTCCTCATGGCCGGCTGGGCCAGCAACTCCCGCTACGCCTTCCTCGGCGCCCTGCGCTCGGCGGCGCAGATGGTGTCTTACGAGATTTCCATGGGGTTCATGATCATCGGGGTTCTGCTGTGCGTCGGTTCGCTGAACCTGGGCGACATCGTCATGGCGCAGCAACGGATCTGGTTTGTCATTCCGCTGCTGCCGCTGGCGGTCATATTCTTCATCTCGACCCTGGCCGAGACCAACCGCCACCCCTTCGACCTGCCGGAGGCCGAGACGGAACTGGTGGCCGGGTACAATGTGGAATACTCGGCGATGACCTTCGCCCTCTTTTTCCTGGGCGAATACGCCTTCATGATCCTGATGTCGGCGATGACCACGATTCTGTTCCTCGGCGGGTGGCTGCCGCCCATGGACATGGTGCCGTTCACCTGGGTGCCGGGGCCGGTGTGGTTTGCGGCGAAGCTGGCGGCGGTGCTGTTCGTCTTCCTGTGGGTGCGGGCGACGTTCCCGCGCTACCGTTACGACCAGTTGATGCGCCTGGGCTGGAAGGTGTTCCTGCCCATATCCCTGGCCGCCGTGGTGATCGTCGCCGGGGTCCTGGTCGCCTTCGACCTGGCGCCGGTTTACGGCTGAGAATGGATTTAAGGGCATGGGCTTTATCCGGCGCGGCATGCGGACGTTCCTGCTGACGGAACTGTTGGCCGGCATGGCGCTGACCTTGCGCTACATGTTCCGCCGCAAGGTGACCCTCAACTATCCGTTCGAGAAGGGGCCGCTCAGTCCCCGCTTCCGCGGCGAACACGCGCTGCGCCGCTATCCCAACGGCGAGGAGCGCTGCATCGCCTGCAAGCTGTGCGAAGCCATTTGTCCGGCCCAGGCCATCACCATCGAGTCCGAGCCGCGCGCCGACGGCAGCCGCCGCGCGACGCGCTACGACATCGACATGGTCAAGTGCATCTACTGCGGCCTGTGCGAGGAGGCCTGCCCGGTGGACGCCATCGTCGAGGGACCGAATTTCGAGTACGCCACCGAAACCCGCGAGGAGCTTCTCTACGACAAGGAAAAGCTGCTCGCCAACGGTGAGCGGTGGGAGACGGAGATCGCCAGCCGCCTCGCCGCCGCCGCCCCGTACCGCTGAGGCCGAGGAGCAGGAAGGAACAATGACGGGTTCAATCCCGGCCGTGAGGCTGGTACTCCCTTGCACGAATTCGTCCATGGGGGGGCCGCGATGATCGTCCAGGCCCTGGCCTTTTACCTGTTCGCCTTTGTCACCGTGACGTCGGGCGTGATGGTCATTTCGGCGCGCAACCCGGTGCATTCGGTGCTCTTCCTGATCGCGGCGTTTTTCAGTTCCGCCGGCCTGTTCGTGCTCCTGGGGGCGGAGTTCCTGGCGATGATCCTGATCGTCGTCTACGTGGGCGCGGTGGCGGTCCTGTTCATGTTCGTCGTCATGATGCTGGACATCAATTATACCGAAATGCGCCAGGGCTTCCTGCGCTACCTGCCCATCGGCGGATTGATCGGGCTGGTGCTGCTGGTCGAGCTTCTGGTCGTCGTCGGCGGATGGGCCCTGTCGCCGGAAGCCGCGCACAGCGGCGCCGCGCCCATGCCGGCGCCCGGGGTCTTGTCCAACACCCATGCCCTTGGTGAGCTCCTGTACACGCGCTACGTCTACCTGTTCCAGGCGGCCGGAATCGTGCTTCTGGTGGCCATGATCGGGGCCATCGTGCTCACCCATCGCCAGCGCGAGGGCGTGCGCAGGCAGAGGATTTCCGACCAGCTCCAGAGACGCGCCGAAGATTCGGTGGAAGTCCGCGACGTTCCGACGGGGAAGGGTATCTGATGCTTGCCATCGGCCTCGGCCATTACCTGACGGTCGCCGCCATCCTGTTCGCGCTGGGGTTGTTCGGCATCTTCCTCAACCGCAAGAACGTCATCGTCATCCTGATGTCGATCGAGTTGATGCTGCTGGCGGTGACCATCAACCTGGTGGCCTTCTCGGCCGAGTTGAACGACCTGGTCGGCCAGGTCTTCGCCTTGTTCGTCCTCACCGTGGCGGCGGCGGAGACGGCGGTCGGGCTGGCCGTGCTGGTGGTCTATTTCCGCAACCGCGGTTCCATCGCGGTGGAAGACGTCAACCTGATGAAGGGTTGAGGCGACATGTACGCAGCCGCCGTCTTCCTGCCGCTTGTGGGCGCCGTCATCGCCGGCATGCTGGCGTTCGTCGCGCCCGCCGACAAAGCCAAGCAGGCGCACGTGGACAGGGCCGCCCAGTGGATCACCTGCGGCGCCCTTTTGCTGTCCACGGTGCTCGCCGCTTTTATTTTCACCGACGTGGTGGTGGCCGGCAACACGGGCACGGTCGAGCTGTTCACCTGGATCACGTCCGGTGCCCTGGAGGTGTCGTGGGCGATCAAGGTGGACACGCTGACGGCGGTGATGCTGCTCGTCGTGACCCTGGTTTCGGCCATGGTGCACGTCTACTCCATCGGCTACATGCACGGCGATCCGTCGATCCCGCGTTTCATGGCCTATTTGAACCTGTTCACCTTTTTCATGTTGACCCTGGTGACGGCCGACAACCTGCTGCAGCTCTACTTCGGCTGGGAGGGCGTCGGCCTGGCGTCGTACCTGTTGATCGGCTTCTGGTACGACAGGCCCTCGGCCAACGCCGCCGCCATCAAGGCGTTTCTCGTCAACCGGGTGGGCGATTTCGGCTTTGCCCTGGGCATCTTCGCCACCTTCCTGCTGTTCCAGACCGTCGACCTGGACACCATTTTCGCGGCCGCGGCGAACAAGGCGGACGCCACCTTCATCGTCTTCGGCGGCGAGTTCCACGCGATCACCGTCATCTGCCTGCTGTTGTTCGTGGGCGCCATGGGCAAGTCGGCCCAGATCGGCCTGCACACCTGGCTTCCCGACGCCATGGAGGGCCCGACGCCGGTCTCCGCCCTGATCCACGCCGCGACCATGGTGACGGCGGGCGTTTTCATGGTGGCGCGGATGTCGCCGCTGTTCGAGTACTCGGACACGGCCCTGGCCGTGGTCACCATCGTCGGCGCCACCACGGCCGTCGTCACCGCCACCATCGCCTGCGTGCAGAACGACATCAAGCGGGTGATCGCGTACTCCACCTGCTCGCAGCTCGGCTACATGTTCATCGCCGCCGGGGTTTCGGCCTATTCGGCGGGCATCTTCCACCTGACGACTCACGCCTTCTTCAAGGCGCTGCTGTTCCTTGGCGCGGGTTCCGTGATTCACGCCATGTCGGACGAACAGGACATGCGCAAGATGGGCGGCCTGTGGAAGATGATTCCGCTCACCTATGGCCTCATGTGGGTGGGGTCCCTCGCCGGCGCCGGGATCTGGCCGTTCGCCGGCTACTTCTCCAAGGACACCATCCTCGAGGCGGCCTACGCGGCGGGCACGGGCGTCGGCGCGTACGCCTTCTGGCTGGGCGCCGCGACGGCCCTGTTGACCGGTTTCTATTCGTGGCGGCTTTTGCTGATGACCTTCCACGGGGCGCCGCGCGGCGAGGAAACGGTGATCGCCCGGGTGCACGAATCGCCGAAGGTGATGACCGTGCCCCTTCTGGTGCTGGCGGCGGGGGCCATTTTCGCCGGCTACGCGGGCTTCGAATTCTTCGTCGGCGGCAAGGCGGCGGACTTCTGGGGAAGCGCCATCCAGGTGCTTCCGTCCCATCCGGCCTTGGAGGCGGCGCATGGCGTGCCCGGGTGGGTGAAGCACCTGCCCCTGGGGCTGGGGCTGGGCGGCATCGTGCTGGCCTATGGGATGTACATGCTGTTCCCGGGCCTGCCGGGGGCGCTGGCGGACCGATTCCAGGGCGTCTACCGGTTCCTGCTGAACAAGTGGTACTTCGACGAGCTTTACGACGCCATGTTCGTCCGTCCGGCCTTCTACCTGGGGCGGAACCTGTGGAAAACCGGCGACGGCACCCTGATCGACGGCATCGGTCCCGACGGGGTGGCGGCGGCGACCCGCGCCCTGGCGCGCCGGGCGGGGAGTTTGCAGAGCGGTTATCTTTACCACTACGCCTTTGCCATGCTGACCGGTGTCGTGTTCCTGGTCACCTGGTACCTGTTGGGTCAAGCGGGCTGAGGGCGCGATGACCGAGTTCCCGATCCTGTCCCTGGTCACCTTCCTGCCCCTTGTCGGGGCGGGGTTCATCCTCGCCATTCCCGGCGGCGATGCGGAGGTGGTGAGGCGGAACGCCCGCAGCGTCGCCCTGTGGACGTCGATGATCACGTTGCTGCTGTCGGTGTTCCTCTGGGTCCAGTTCGACACCACGACGGCCGCCTTCCAGTTCGAGGAACGGCGTGCGTGGATGCCCGCCTTCAACATCTCCTACCACCTGGGTGTGGACGGCATTTCCATGTTCTTCGTCCTGCTGACCACCCTGTTGACGCCGATCTGCGTGCTGGCGAGCTGGGAGACCGTCACCGACCGCGTCAAGGAGTACATGATCGCGTTCCTGGTGATGGAGACGATGATGGTGGGCATGTTCTCCGCCCTCGACGTCGTCCTCTTCTACGTCTTCTTCGAGGGCGTGCTGATCCCCATGTTCCTGATCATCGGCATCTGGGGCGGGCCACGCCGGGTCTACGCGGCGTTCAAGTTCTTCCTCTATACGCTGACCGGCTCGGTGCTCATGCTGCTGGCCATCCTCGCCATGTATTTCACCGCCGGCACCGCCGATATCCCGGCCTTGATGGAGTATGACTTTCCCGCCGACATGCAGACCTGGCTGTGGCTGGCCTTCTTCGCCTCGTTCGCGGTCAAGCTGCCCATGTGGCCGGTGCACACGTGGCTGCCGGACGCCCACGTGGAGGCGCCGACGGCGGGCTCGGTGATCCTCGCCGGGGTGCTCCTGAAGTTCGGCGGATACGGGTTCCTGCGCTTCTCGCTGCCCATGTTCCCCGACGCCACCATTGAGTTCGCGCCGCTGATCTTCACCCTCAGCGTCATCGCCGTGATCTACGTCTCCCTGGTGGCGCTGGCCCAGGAGGACATGAAAAAGCTGATCGCCTATTCCTCGGTGGCGCACATGGGCTTCGTCACCGTCGGCGTCTTTTCGCTCACCGGGCAGGGGATCGAGGGTGCCATCTTCATGATGCTCAGCCACGGTGTCGTTTCCGCCGCCCTGTTCCTCATCGTGGGCGTGGTTTACGACCGCATGCATTCACGCGACATCTCCACCTATGGCGGCCTTGTGCACCGCATGCCGGTCTATGCGTTGACGTTCATGGTGTTCATGCTGGCCTCGGTGGGCCTGCCGGGAACCGGCGGCTTCATCGGCGAGTTCCTGATCCTGCTGGGCATCTTCCAGGTCAACACCTGGGTGGCGGCGCTCACCGCCACGGGCGTCGTCCTGGGCGCCATGTACATGCTGTATATGTACCGCCGGGTCATCTTCGGGAAGATCACCAAGGCGGACCTCAAGGCCATCCTGGACCTGAGCGGGCGGGAGAAAATGGTGTTGGCGCCGCTGATCCTGGTGATTCTGTGGATGGGTCTCTATCCGACGCCCTTCCTCGACGTCATGCATGCCTCGGTGGAGAGCCTGATCGAGCCCTTCGAGCAGGCGCGCGCGGCGGCGTCCGGCGTCGCCGTGGCGGGGCGCTGACGGGCGCGCAAGGAGGACGATCGAGCCCATGGCGGACGTTCCCAACCTGATGCCGGCCCTGCCCGAGATATTCCTCGTCTGCGCGGCCATGGCGCTGTTGATGCTGGGCGTGTTTCAGACCGGCAACGAGGGAAAGGAGGGGGTGAAGACGGCGCACCTGATCTCGAATCTGAGCCTGACCGCCCTGGTCCTCACCCTGCTTCTGGTGACGACCATCGCCAGCGGGCCCATGCGCACCTTCGGCGGCATGTTCATCAACGATGCGTTCGCCGTGTTTTTCAAGGTGCTGGTGCTCATCGCGTCGGCGCTCGCCATCACCATCTCCCAGGAATACGTGACGCGCCAGGGAATAGCGCGCCTCGAGTTCGGCGTGCTGATCCTGCTCGCCACCGTCGGCATGATGATGATGATTTCGGCCAACGATCTGATGGCGATGTATCTCGGCCTGGAGGTGCAAAGCCTGGCGCTCTACGTTCTGGCGTCCTTCCAGCGCGACGACTTGCGCTCGACGGAAGCGGGCCTGAAATATTTCGTCCTCGGCGCCCTGGCCTCGGGCCTGCTGCTCTACGGCTGCTCGCTGGTGTATGGGTTCTCCGGCACCACGTCCTTCGACACCTTAGCGGCGCTGTTCGGTGCGCATCCGGCGGAAGCGCCGTCCGTCGGCCTGGTCATCGGCATCGTCTTCATCCTGGCCGGTCTGGCGTTCAAGGTTTCGGCGGTGCCCTTCCACATGTGGACGCCCGACGTCTACGAAGGGGCGCCGACTCCGGTCACCGCGTTCTTCTCCATCGGCCCGAAGATCGCGGCGCTGGCGCTGTTTCTCCGCATCATGATCGGCCCGTTCGGCGATCTGGCCGCCCAGTGGCAGCAGATCGTGGTGTTCATCGCCATCGCGTCCATGGTGCTTGGCGCGTTCGCCGCCATCAACCAGACCAACATCAAGCGCCTGATGGCCTACAGCTCCATCGGACACATCGGGTACGCGCTGATCGGCCTCGCCGTGGCCGGCCAGGGCGGCGACGGGGCGGTCCGCGAGGCCGGCATCCAGGGCGTGTTGATCTACATGGCCATCTATTTGTTCATGAACGTGGGCACCTTCGCCTGCATCCTGTGCATGCGCCGAAGCGATCACATGGTCGAGGACATCGACGATCTCGCCGGGCTGTCCAAGAGCCACCCGATGATGGCCCTGGCGCTGGCCATCTTCATGTTTTCCATGGCCGGCATTCCGCCGCTGGCCGGTTTCTTCGGCAAGTTCTATATTTTCCTCGCCGCCGTCGAGGCCGAGCTTTACGGGCTCGCGGTGATCGGCGTGCTCAGCAGCGTGGTCGCCGCCTTCTACTACCTGCGCATCGTCAAGGTCATGTACTTCGACGCCCTCGCCGACAGTCTCGAAAAGCCGATCGGGCGCGATATGGCGGGCGTGTTGGTGGGGACCAGCCTGATCATCCTTTTGTTCTTTGCCTGGCCGACGCCCTTGCTGTCCGCCGCCGCCGCGGCGACCAGGGGTCTGTTCGCGGGATGACGCGCCGGCCCAAACTGCCGCCGGCATACCGGCTGGTGGCCCTGGACACCGTCGACAGCACCAACGCCGAAGCCAAGCGGCTGGCGGCGCTCGGCGAAGACGAGGGCGAGGACGGGACCGTGGTCTGGGCCCGGCAGCAAACCGCCGGGCGGGGCCGGCGCGGCCGCCAGTGGTATTCGCCCGAGGGCAACCTTCACTGCTCGCTGATCCTGCGTCCCGAATGCCCGGTGGAAACGGCGCTCCAGTTGGGCTTCGTGGCGTCGCTGGCGATCTGCGACGCCATCAGCCGGGTCGCCGAGCCCGGCCACGAGGTCTGGTGCAAGTGGCCGAACGACGTGCTTCTCGGGGACCGCAAGGTGGCGGGCATCCTTCTCGAATCGGAAGCCGGCGCCGACGCCATGCCCCAGTGGGTGGTGCTGGGCGTCGGCATAAACGTCGCCCACTTTCCCGAGGACGTGGAGTTTCCGGCCACCTCACTGCGCGAGGAGGGCTGCCGGGACGTCGACGAGGTCGATCTGCTGGAGGCCTTCGCCCAACACTTTTTGACCTGGGTCAACCGGTGGCTGGACGACGGTTTCGTGCCGGTGCGCAAACACTGGCTGCAGCGGGCCAAGGGCCTGGGCGAGGCGATCGAGGTCAGGCTTGACAATGAAACCCTGAGCGGCACCTTTGCCGACCTGGACGACGACGGCGCCCTGATCCTGGAGGTCGAGGGCGGGGGCCGGCGGCGGATCAGCGCCGGCGACGTGTACCTTGCCGCGGAATGAGGGCTCCCGGCCATGCTGCTTGCCATCGATTCGGGAAACACCAACATCCTGTTCGCCGTCTTCGACGACGGCGGCAAGGTGCTGGGCGAGTGGCGCTCCTCCACCGACACCGAGCGCACCACCGACGAGTTCGGGGTGTGGCTGAACCAGTTGATGGGGTTGGCCGGGATCGAGCCCGCCCACGTCACGGCGGCCATCATCGCGACCGTGGTGCCGGCCACCCTGTTCAGCCTCAAGACCCTGTGCCGCAAGTATTTCGGCTGCGAACCCCTGGTCGTCGGAGAGCCCGGCGTCGACCTTGGCCTCAAGGTCCTGGTGGCGCGCCCGGACGAGGTCGGCGCCGACCGCCTGGTCAACGCCGTCGCCGCCCACGAGCGCTACGGCGGGCCGCTGATCGTGGTCGATTTCGGCACCGCCACCACCTTCGACGTGGTGGACGCCGAGGGCAGCTATTTCGGCGGCGTCATCGCGCCCGGCATCAACCTGTCGCTGGAGGCCCTGCACATGGCCGCCGCGAAGCTGCCCCTGGTCGCCATCGAGCGCCCTGAGCGGGTGATCGGCAAGGGGACCGTCAGCGCCATGCAGTCGGGCATCTTCTGGGGCTACGTGAGCCTGATCGAGGGGCTGGTGGAGCGCATCCGCCGGGAATTCGGGGCGGAGATGGACGTCATCGCCACCGGCGGCCTGGCGCCCCTGTTCACCGGGGCCACCGAGGTCATCAAATGCGCCGACGCCGAGCTCACCATCAGGGGACTTCTCGCCGTCCACCGGCGCAACCGGCCGTCATGAGCGAGGCCGAGGCGCCCCAAGAGCCCGAAGAGGAGCTGTTGTTCGTTCCCCTGGGCGGCGCCGGCGAGATCGGCATGAACCTCAATCTGTACGGGTTCGGCCGGCCCGGGGCGCATCGGTGGATGATGGTCGACCTGGGCATCACGTTTTCCGACGGCCAGGTGCCCGGCGTCGACGTGATCATGCCCGATCCCGCCTTTATCGTCGGCCACCGCGACCGCTTGGCGGGGCTGGTGCTGACCCACGCCCACGAGGACCACCTGGGCGCCGTCCCCTACCTGTGGGACCGCTTGCGCTGTCCCATCTTCGCCACGCCGTTCACCGCCACTATTCTGCGGGCCAAGCTCGCCGACGTGGGCCTGGAGGACGAGGCCGAGATCACCGAGGTGCCCCTCGGCGGACGTTTCACCGTGGGGCCGTTCGACCTGGAGCTGATCACGCTCACCCATTCCATCCCCGAACCCAATGCCATCGCCATCCGCACGCCGGCGGGGACGGTCCTGCATACCGGTGACTGGAAGTTCGATGCGGACCCGGTGGTGGGGCCGACGGCCGACGAGGACGCCCTCGGCCGGCTCGGCGACGAAGGGGTGCTGGCCATGGTCTGCGACTCCACCAATGTGTTCAGCGCCGGCACCTCGGGCTCCGAGGCCGACCTGCTGGAGAGCCTCAAGGCGCTGATCGGGGCTTGCCGGAAACGGGTCGCCGTCGCCTGCTTTTCCACCAACGTGGCGCGCCTCAGGACCATCGCCGCCGCCGCCGGCGGGCGCGACGTGGTCCTCGTCGGCCGCTCCCTGAAGCGCATCGACGCGGTGGCGCGCAAGACCGGCTATCTGGCCGACGTCCCCGCCTTCCTGGACGCCGAAGACGCCGCCACCCTGCCCAGGGACAAGACGCTGCTGATCTGCACGGGCAGCCAGGGCGAGCCGCGCGCGGCGCTGTCACGCATCGCCGCCGACAGCCACCCCCACGTGACCCTGGAGGAGGGCGATACGGTCATCCTGTCGTCGAAGATCATCCCCGGCAACGAGATGGCCATCGCGCGGCTGCACAACCGGCTGGTCCGCCGGGGCGTCGCCGTGATCACCGAGAAGGAGGAGTTCGTCCACGTCTCCGGCCATCCCAACCGCGACGAGCTGGTCCGCATGTACCAGCATGTGCGCCCGCGCATCAGTGTCCCCGTCCACGGCGAGCTCCGCCACCTGGTGGAGCACGCGCGGCTCGCCCGGGCGTGCCAGGTTCCGCTGGCCGTGGTCGCCGAGAACGGGTCCGTGGTGCGCCTCGATTCGGCCGCCGCCGGTGTCGTCGACGAGGTTCCCGCGGGGCGCCTGGCCCTCGACGGCAACCGGGTCGTGCCCATGGACGGCGCCCTCGTGCGCGGCCGCACCCGCGCCCTCTACAACGGCTCGGCGGTGGTTACGGTGGTGCTCGACGGCGACGGCCGCCTAGTGACGGAGACCCAGCTGTCGACCATCGGGATCATGGAGGACGGGGACTCCGACATCGAGAACTCCGTGCTTGCCGCCGTGCGCACGGCTCTCGGCAAGATGGCCAAACGGGCGCGCCGGGACGACGCCGCGGTGCGCGAGGCCGTGCGTATTGCGGTGCGCCGCGCTTTCCGCGACAGTGTGGGCAAAAGGCCTGTGACCACCGTACACGTGGTCCGCCTGTGAACGGGGAGGGTAGTACCCTCCATCATTAAGGGGGGGGCACCCGATGATCGGCAGACTCAATCACGTGGCCATCGCCGTGCCCGACCTGGAGGCGGCGAGCGCCGTCTATCGCGACACCCTGGGCGCCCGGGTGTCGGCGCCCGAGGATCTGCCGGACCACGGGGTCACCGTGGTCTTCGTGACCCTTGCCAACACGTCGATCGAGCTGGTCGCGCCCCTGGGTCCGGAGTCGCCCCTCGCCGGGTTCCTGAAGCGCCACCCGGCGGGCGGAATGCATCATGTCTGCTACGAAGTCGACGACATCATCGCCGCCAGGGACCGCCTGAAAGAGCGGGGCGCCCGCGTCCTCGGCGGCGGCCAGCCCGCCACCGGCGCCCACGGCAAGCCGGTGCTCTTCCTCCACCCCAAGGACTTCTGCGGCACCCTGATCGAGTTGGAGGAGGCGTAGGCGCCCATGGGATGGGCCACCGGCACGGCGGTCTACCTGGTCATCTGGTGGTTGGTGATCTTCATGGTGCTGCCGTGGGGGGCGCAGAGCGTCATCGACCAAGACGACGTGAAAAAAGGCCACGCCCCGGGCGCCCCCAAGAAACCCCGCATGGTGCTGAAAATCGCCATAACCACGGTGATCTCGGGCGTCCTCTGGGGGATCGTCTACACGGTCATCGACTCCGGCGTCATTTCCTTCCGCGAGTGATACCAAGGGGCACTGACCGACTATGTCCTGGTACTGCGACGTTGCCCCCGGCCATCCCCTGCACGGGCCCTATCACGACAACGAGTACGGGTTTCCCCTGGAGGACGAAGCGGCCCTGCTCGAGCGCCTGTCCCTGGAGATCTTCCAGGCCGGCCTGTCGTGGCTGATCGTGCTGAAGAAGCGGCCGACCACGGTGGCCGCCTTCGATGGTTTCGACGTGGACAGGGTGGCGGGCTACGGCGCCGGCGACGTGGCGCGGCTGCTCGGCGATCCGGGCATCATCCGCAACCGGCGCAAGGTCGGGGCGATCATCGAGAACGCCCGCCGCCTGCGCGGCCTGCGCCAAAGCCACGGCGGGTTCGCCGCCTGGATCGCCGCCCACCATCCCCGGGGCAAGGACGCGTGGGTCGAGCTGTTCGGCGAGACCTTCCGCTTCACCGGCGGCGAGGTGGTGGGCGAGTTCCTGATGAGCATCGGGTACCTGCCCGGCAGCCACCGCGACGACTGCCCGGTGTTCGGCCGCATCGCCCGGCTCGATCCGCCCTGGGCGCGGGTGAGTGCCGATCGTCCAGCGGAAAAATAACAGATATGTTTCAATCTCTTAAAAACGTTTCCTGAATGAAAAAATGAACGGCAAGACCGTTTCCGATCTTGCCGCAGGGCCGGCATACCTGCCGGCGATCACTTGACCATGTTTATGGTCTTATATCTTAGCTTCCTCCCGAAACCCGGGCCGTTCCCCCTGGTAACCTTATCATTTTTTTTAACCACGACGATATTAAGGGATCGATTTCGCCGCGTCAGCAACTATTTCGCCCCAAAAAGGCCGATTCGCGGCTGTTTTTCGCCGATTCGGCGTTCGTAGGGCCGTCACCTGCCCCGGGACGGCGGGGGCGGGGCGTTTCGCCCGGTCACGCCCCGCGCTCGAATTATGTTAGGTTTTCCGAGGCTTGGCGCACGCCGGGCCGCGATGCCGGGAAGGGAAGGCCATGGGTGAAACGGCCGTCTACCTGAGGGCGCGGGTGCGCACGCGCTATCCGGCCCGTATTACCCGCCTGCCGTGGCTCGCCGGGCCGCTGGTGGGCGGCGGTTTCGCCAAGCCGCGGGGCGTGAGAAGGCTCACCCGCAAACTGGCCAAGGCCCTGTTCTTCGGCCTCCACGGCCGCCTCGGCGTGGCGGCGCGGGGCGAGATGGAGGTGCGCGGCCCGGGCGGGGCGCGCAGGTTCGCCATCAATGGCGCCAACACGGCCTTCCTGGCCTATGCCCAGCACCTGGACGCCGGCGGCTACGAGCCCGCCGTCAGCGCGTTCTTCGATCACGTGGCGGCCGGCGGCGGCGTGGTGTACGACGTGGGCGCCAACTGGGGCTACTATGGCGTCCTGCTGGGCACCAACCCGGCCTTCTCGGGGACCGTGCATGCGTTCGAGGCGGCGCCCGGCACCTATCGCGACCTGGAGGCGACCATCGACGCCGCCGGCCTCGGCGACCGGGTGACCTGCCACCGGATGGGTCTGTCGAGCGAGGACGGGGAGCTGCCCCTGGTCGAGGGCCGCCACAGCGCCCTTGCCCGCATCGAGCGGACGGCGGGCCGGCATAAGGCGACGATGGTGCCCGTCAGGCGCCTGGACTCCCTCGACCTGCCGCCGCCGGACTTCATCAAGATCGACGTCGAGGGGCACGAACTGGATGTGCTGCGGGGCGGCGCGCGCCTCCTGGAAAGGGTCCGGCCCGTGGTGGTGCTCGAGAACTGGTTCGACCCGGACCGGCCGGCGGCCACCCTGGCGCCGCTGAGCTTCCTGAGCGAACGGGGCTACGACCTGTACGACCTCATGTGGGAGGCCCCCGTGGAGGGCCGCCGGGCGCTGAGCCGCCGGCCGCCGGTGGCCGGGGACGGGGCGGAGAACACCCTTGCCCTGGTGCCGCTGCCCATCGGCGGGCGGGGGGCGGCGCCGCGCGCCCCGGACACGGCGCCGCGGGCCCGC
>JACZWD010000045.1 GCA_022572335.1 Pseudomonadota bacterium | reverse complement strand
GGGGCGGCCACGGGGTGGCGTGTTCGCGCACAGGGGCGTCCCGGGCCCGGTCACGGGTTCTCCAGCGCCGCGGCGAGGGCGTCCGCCACCCTGTCCACGTCCGTTTCCTCCATGCGCGCGAACAGGGGCAGGCTCAGGCACCGCTCGTAGTAGGCCGCCGCGCCCGGCAGGCTGTGTTCGCCGTACCGCTTGGCGTAATAGGGCTGCAGGTGCACCGGCAGATAATGGACCTGGGTCCCGATCCCCCGTTCGCGCAGCCGGTTCATGACGGTGGCGCGGGGCACGCCCGCCGCCTTGAAGTCGATCAGGACCACGTAAAGGTGCCATACCGGCGAACAGCCGGGCGTGCGGGCCACCGGGCGCACGGTCGGCGCCAAGGCGGCGAGCACGCGGTCGTAGCGGACGGCGAGGGCGTGCCGCGCGGCGGCGAAGCCGTCCAGCTTGCCGAGCTGGCCGAGGCCGAGGGCGCAGTGGATGTCGCTGGCCCGGTAGTTGTACCCCAGCTCGGGCATTTCGCGGTACCAGGGGTTGGGCTTTCCCTCTCCGTCGAAGGCAAGGTCGGCGTTCTGAAATGCCCGGTCCACCATGCCGTGGTTGCGGAACCGCTTCAGCCGTTCCTCCAGGCCGGGGTCGTTGGTGGTGATCACGCCCCCTTCGCCCATGGTGATGGTCTTCACCGCATGAAGCGAGAACACGGCCATGTCGGCGTGACGGCAGGCGCCTACCGGAACGGTCCCGCCGGCGCCGGCCGCATAGGTGGCGCCAAGGGCGTGGCAGGCGTCCTCCACCACCTTCAGGCGGCGCTCGGCGGCGAGGCCGGCCATGGCGTCGGGGTCCGCGCACTGGCCGTTCAGATGGACGGGAAAGACCGCTTTCACGTCTTCGCCGGACGAACCCTCCAGGGCGGCCCGGAGATGGCTCGGCTCCATGAGCCCGGTGTCCGGCGCCACGTCGGTGAAGAGGACCTCCGCCCCGACGTAGCGGGCGGCGTTGGCGGTGGCCAGGAAGGTCAGCGTGGGCACCGCGACCCGGTCGCCGGGGCCCAGGCCGAGGGCCAGGGCGGCCAGATGCAGGGCGGCGGTACCGCTGGAGCAGGCGACGGCGAAGCGCGCGCCCATCTTGGCCGCGAACGCCTTCTCGAAGGCCGCCACCGTGGGGCCCGTGGTCAGCCAGTCACCGCGCAGGACCGCGGCCACCGCGGCCACGTCGTCGTCATCGACGGCCTGCCGGCCGTAGGGCAGGAAGGGAGGCGAGGGCGGGGCGCCGGCCATCAGCGCGGTCCCGAAAGGTACTCCCGCAACCCCTCCTCATCGAGCCATTGGGTGTTGTTGTTGCTGGCGTAGCGAAAATCTTCCGCCACCGGCCGCACATCCTGCACCTCGTCGACGCCGTTTTCCACCGGATCCCGGGTCCAGAACGGGAAGGCCGGCTCGATGATGAAACGGTCCCTGAGCTCGTAGGTGTTGGGCGAGTCGTCCTCGGTGATCAGAACCTCGTGGAGCTTCTCGCCCGGGCGGATGCCGATGATTTCATGGGGCAGGCCGGGCGCCAGGCAGCGCGCCAGGTCGGTGATTTTCATGCTTGGGATCTTGGGAACGAAGATTTCCCCGCCGCGCATGGTCATTATGGACGAGATCACGAAGTCCGCGCCCTGCTGCAAGGTGATCCAGAAGCGGGTCATGCGCACGTCGGTGATGGGCAGGTTCGTCGCGCCGGCGCGGGCCAGGCGCTCGAACAGCGGCACCACGCTGCCCCGCGAGCCGACCACGTTGCCGTAGCGCACGACGGAAAACATGGTTCCCTTGGATCCGGCCAGATTGTTGGCGGCGACGAATATCTTGTCCGCCGCCAACTTGCTGGCGCCGTACAGGTTGAGCGGGCTCACCGCCTTGTCCGTGGACAGCGCGATGACCCTTTCCACATTGTTGCGCAGCGCGCAATGGACCACGTTTTCGGCCCCGAAGACATTGGTGCGGATGCATTCGGTGGGATTGTACTCCGCCGCCGGCACGTGCTTGAGGGCGGCCGCGTGGACCACGATGTTCACCTCCCGGGTCGCCATCTCCAGCCGGTCGCGGTCGCGTACGTCGCCGATGAAGTAACGCAGGCAGGGATAGCGCTGCGGGCTCAGTTCCTGCTGCATCTCGTATTGTTTGAGCTCGTCGCGCGAATAGATGATGAGCCTGCGGACGTCGTACCGTTCCAGGAGCGAACTGATAAAGCGCTTGCCGAACGACCCGGTGCCGCCGGTGACCAGGATCGACTTGTCCTTCAGGCTGATCGACGAGTCATAGAAATGCGAGAGCCACTTGGGTGAGCTCCCTTTGTCGGTATGGGCAATATCATCCATTGAAAGGTGCTGCCGCTCGCTTATACCAATGGGCACTGATCATGGCCCACAGAGACGGCTTTAACCCGAATGATCAACCAAAAATCCGAGCCGGCGGAATCGCGGCCGGGAGGCCACGGCCGGGCGGCGCGGGCCGGGAGCGCGCGGCCGCGAGGATAAGCCTCCCGGCGGTCGATTCACTAAAAGCAATTTCAAAATGCGACGCAAAAAGCGAATTTTTAAGCATCCATTAACAGGTAACGGCAACGCTGTTCGCCGGCTTTGGCGGGTAAACCCCGTCAGGCGGTAGAAGGCCTCCGTTCAAAGCGGCCCTGGAAAGGGGCTGCGGCGATGGCTAAAATTACTAAAATTACCTTTTCGGCTGCCGTTCGCAACAGCCTTCGCTCACTTCAAAACACGACCTTGCTCATCGACCGCTCTTTGCATTTTCACGCCGCTTGCCGCGGCCGGCCCGTTCGTCACGCGCTGATCCTGTGGACCGTGCGGTCGCCGCGCCGGCGTTTTGTGTCGTACATGGCGCTGTCGGCGCGTTTGAGGAGTTCCAGTTCGTCGTCCTTCGGGCCGTACCTCTGGAAGCCGAAGCTGGCCCTCAGCGTGATGCTGCGTCCCTGCCAGTCGACCACCGTATTGTTGACCAGCTCTTCCAGCCAGCGGGCCCGTTTCACGCCGTCCTTCGGGCTGGTCCGCGTGAGCAGGATGGCGAACTCGTCCCCGCCCAGGCGGCCCACGCAGTCGGTGTCGCGCACATTGTCGTTAAGGACCCTTGCCACCTGCCGCAGCACCTCGTCGCCGGCGGCGTGCCCATAGGTGTCGTTGACCGGCTTGAAGCCGTCCAGGTCCACATACGCCAGCAGGCCGCGCTCATCGTAACGGTCGGCGGCGGCCAGGGCGCGTCGCAGTTGCGCCTGAAACCCGCGCCGGTTCAGCAGGCCGGTCAATTCGTCGGTCATGGTGAGCCGTTCCAGATACGTGATGCGGTCGCGCTGTTGGACCATCCGCCGTTCGGCGTCGAGCACCGCCACCAGGGCGTTCCTGGCGGTTTCGCGGAGGGCGAACACACCGCCGCCGGCGGCCTGGACGTTGGCCCGCTCCATGCAATCGGCGAGAACGGAGACGCTGGAAACCAGGTCGGAGGCGTTCGGTACGTCGCTCGCCTCACGGCGGTGAACGGTTTGGGAGGGGGTCAAGACGGATATGGTTTCGGCCAGCGCCAAGCGCCCCGCCACCGATTTGTCTCGGGCGAGCCGGTGCAGATATTCGCTGTCGATCCTATCCACGGTCGACATCACGCCCCGGCAATTACCCCCATGCTCGGCTGTCCCGAACTTCCGTCCGACGTCTACCACGTGGCCCCATCGGTTCCGCGACCCTGGCGCGCGGAAACAGCCGGAATCCTGCCCTACTTCACGCCAGCTTCTGTTAAAACCTGATTAATATCATTAACTTTTCTGCGTTTCGGGCCGTGCGACGAGCCGTCTGCGGGAACCACATTTTCGCGCGGTGTCCGCCGTCCGTCGAATACCGCGAAATGGTGAAGATTTCTTTTCACCCAGGGATACGATCCCGAGGTACGACAATCTTTCTATATATTTTTGCAGGTATGCAAGCAACTTTTCTTAGCCGGGATTCCCCAGATGACTTCCCCCGGTTGCCGACGATGGCGGCACAAAGGGCACCCGCACGAACCCGGCCCTAGGCCCTCCGCCGCCGCCCGGCGCTTCCACCGCGCGGTTACACGTGGCACCCTTTGGCGGATGACCGGGGACCATGGGCCTCACCGGCCCACCGCCCCCGGCGCGCGGCAGAGGAGCCCCCAATGGCGGCGTCCTTGAACGGCACCAACAGCCCACTGGCCGTGTTCCGGTTCGACGCCTCGCCCTTGACCGGGGCCGGGCACGCCGTGCGTTGCCTGGCCCTCGCCGACGCCCTGGCGGCGTCCGGCTGGCGCTGCGCCCTGGCCAGCGGGGCGGCCGCGTCCGCTGTCGTGCCGGGGCTCGAGCGGTGCGGCCACGAGCGCCTGGAATTGGATTGCGCCGCGGACGCGGAGGCAGGCACCCTTGCCGGGCGCTGGCCTGGGGGCTGCGGCCTCCTCGTGGTCGATCACTACGGGCGCGGCGCCGCCTTCGAGGGCGCCTGCCGGCCCTGGGCCCGGCGGGTGATGGTCATCGACGATCTGGCCGACCGCGCCCATGACTGCGACGCCTTGCTTGACCAGACACCCGGCAGACGGGCCGAAGACTATGGGGCGCTCGTGCCCGGCGGCTGCCGCCTGATGCTGGGGCCCCGCTATGCGCTGCTCAGGCCCCAGTTCGGGGCGGCGCGCGGGGCCGCCTTGAAACGGCGCCGCGCCGGCGGACCGGTGCGCCGAATCCTGGTGTCCCTCGGCGCCACCGATCCCGACAACGTCACCGCCACGGTCCTGGAAGGCCTTGCCCGCGCCGGCGTGGCGGCGGAGGTGGAGGTGGTGATGGGCGCCGGCGCGCCGCACCTGGCCGCCGTGCGCGCCCGGGCCAGCGCCCTGTCGGGGAAGATGCCGGTGACGGTGACGGTCGGCGCCGGGAACATGGCGGCGTTGATGGCGGCGGCGGACATCGCCGTGGGCGCCGCCGGCACGGCGTCGTGGGAGCGCTGTTGCCTGGGGCTGCCGGCCGTGGTCCTGGTGGTGGCGGAGAATCAGCGCGCCGGGGCGAAGGCCCTGGCCGGGGCGGGAGCGGCGCGAATCCTCGACGCGCCGGCGGGCATCACGGCCACGCACGTGGCCGCCGCGGTGGAGGGTCTCTGCCGGTCGGCGGACGAGCGCCGGCGGATGGGTCTGGCGGCGGCGGACCTGTGCGACGGCCGCGGCGTGGCGCGTGTCGTCGTCGATCACCTGCCGGCCGAGCGCGGGCGCGACGGCATGCCGGTAACCCTGCGCCTGGCGCGGCGCGGCGATGCGGCCATCATGCTGGAATGGCAGTCCGACGAGCGGACGCGCCGATACGCCCGCGGGCCCCGGGTGCCGACGCCGGCCGAACACGAACAATGGCTCGGGCGGTATATGGGCAAAACCGATGGCATCCTGACGATCATCCTCCACGACGGGGAGGCCTCCGGGGTGCTGAGGCTGGACCGCACCGCGGAAGGCGCCGGGTTCGAGGTCTCCATCCTTGTGGCACCGGAGAAATACGGTCGGGGAATCGGCAAGGCGGTCCTCGCCCTGGCCAGGAAGCTTCTCCCCGGCGACGATCTTTTCGCCGAGATCCTGCCGGCCAACGCGGCCTCCCACGCCCTGTTCCGCAGCGCCGGCTTTCGCCCGGTGCGCGAGGGGCTTTACGTCAGCACGCCGCCCGACATCGCCGAGGCCTCCCATGCCGGGTGACGCCTTCGCCATCCACGGGCGCGCCATCGGCCCCGGGCATCCGCCCTACATCGTCGCCGAGATGTCGGGCAACCACAACGGCGACAAGGAGCGCGCCTTCGCCATCGTCGAGGCGGCGAAACGGGCCGGCGCCGATGCGGTCAAGCTGCAGACCTATACCGCCGACACCCTCACCATCGATCACGACGGTCCCGAATTCCGCATCACCGGCGGACCCTGGGACGGCACCACGCTTTATAAGCTCTATGAGGAGGCGCACACCCCGTGGGAGTGGCACGAGGCCCTGTTCGCCAGGGGGCGCGAGCTGGATATCGCCGTCTTCAGCTCGCCGTTCGACGCAACCGCGGTGGATTTCCTCGAAACCCTGGATGCGCCCGCCTACAAGATCGCCTCGTTCGAGGTCATCGACCTGCCCCTCGTCGAGCGCGCGGCGGCGACGGGAAAACCGCTGATCCTGTCCACCGGCCTGGCCGACGCCGACGAGATCGGCGAGGCGGTGGCGGCGGCGCGCGGGGCCGGGTGCCGGGATCTGATGCTGCTCCATTGCGTCAGCGGCTACCCGAGCATGCCCGCCGAGGCCAACCTGCGCACCATGGCGGACCTGACCCGTACCTTCGACGTCGCCGTTGGACTGTCGGACCACACACCGGGGATCGCCGTTGCGGTGGCGGCGGTGGCGCTTGGCGCCTCACTCATCGAAAAGCACGTCACGCTCAGCCGCGCCGACGGCGGTCCCGACGCCGCCTTTTCCCTGGAGCCCGGCGAGCTCGCCGCCCTGGTCGAGGGCTGCCGCGCGGCTCAGGCCGCCCTGGGCGAGGTCACCTATGAGCGCGCCGAAAGCGAGCGCGGCAACGCGCTGTTCCGCCGCTCGCTGTACGTGGTCGAAGACATGGCCGCCGGCGATCTTTTCACCGGGCGCACCCTGCGCTCCATCCGCCCGGGCCACGGCCTGGCGCCCAAGCATCTGCCCGATGTCCTGGGCAAACGCGCCGCCCGTCCGTTGAAGCGGGGCACGGCCCTGGGCTGGGCCATGGTGGCCAAGACCGTTTAGATTGCCGCTGCGGTGGCAGAGGCGGAGACCGTTCCATGAGCCGCAGGCAAAGGGTTGTCGCCACCATCGAGGCGCGCATGGGCTCCACCCGCCTGCCCGGCAAGGTGCTCAAGGAGGCGGTCGGCAAGCCCATGCTGGAGCTGATGGTGGAACGCCTGAGACGGGTGCCGGCGCTGTCCGGCATCGTCATCGCCACCACCACCAACCCCCCCGACGACCCTATCGTGGAATTGGCCGGGCGGCTGGGCGTGGGCTGCCACCGGGGCAGCGAAATGGACATTACCGAGCGCCTTCTGGGGGCGGCGGAGGCCCATGCCATCGACGTCATCGTCGAGCTCACCGGCGACTGTCCATTGATAGACCCCGACGTCGTCGAGCGCTGCATCCGGACCTATCTGGAAAGCGGCGTGGACTACGTGTCCAATATCGTGGAGCGCACCTATCCCATCGGCATGGACACCCAGATCTTTTCCACCGCCACCCTCGCCGACGTGGACGCGAGGACCCATGAGCCGTTCGACCGCGAGCACGGCGCCGTCTTCATTTACCGCAACCCGGAGATCTATTCCGTGAAGAACGTGGCGGCGCCGCCGGAATTCATCGATCCGAAGCTGAGGCTCACCCTGGATACCATCGAGGACTACCGGTTGATCGTCGAGGTCTTCGACGAGCTGTACGCCAAGGACCCCGCCTTCGGGCTGGCCCACGTCATGGCTCTGCTGCGCCGGAGGCCGGAGCTGCGCAAGATCAACGGCCATGTCCCCCACCGCTACGTCTGAGGTTCTTTCCGTGCTCATCGTCGGCTGCGGCGACATGGCCGGCGGTTACGACGAGGCCCGCGAGGGCGCGGAAATCCTCACCCATGCGGGCGCCTATACGCGCCATCCCGGGTTTGCCGTCGCCGCCTGCGTGGAGCCCGACGAGGCGCGCCGGCGGGAATTCATGGACCGCTGGCGGATCGCCGCCGGCTTTTCCGACCTGGCGCCTGCCGGGCGGGCGGAGGCGCCTTCGACGTGGCCAGCGTGTGCACCCCCGTCGCGGCCCACGAGGAGACCCTCGAGGGCCTCCTGGACATGCCGGTATGCGCCGTGTTCTGCGAAAAGCCGTTGACCGGCGACGTGGCCGCGTCCCGGCGCATGGTCGAGGCCTTCGAGGCCGCCGGGCGGCCGCTGGCGGTCAACTACTTCCGCCGCTGGGACACGTCCATGTCCGCGTTGCGGCGGTCCATCGCCGAGGGCGCGTGGGGAGCGGTGCAATCGGTCGCCGGCCATTACACCAAGGGGATTATCAACTGCGGCAGCCACATGATCGACCTCCTGCAGTTCCTCATCGGCCCGCTGGCGGCGGAGGCCGTGTTTCGCCGCCGGCACGATTTCACCCCCGAGGACCCGACCCTGGACGCCCTGCTCGCCACGGCGGACGGCGCGCCGGTCTATCTCATCGGCGGCGACAGCCGCCTGTTCTTCACCTTCGAGATCGACCTGATGATGGAGCGCGGCCGCGTCGTCATCGAGGACTTGGGAACCGTGCTCAGGCGCCGCCAGGTGGTCGCCAGTCCCCTCTATCCCGGGTATCAGGGCCTGGACAGGGGGGAATGGGTGGAAACCGGATTCGGCCAGGCCATGGTCCGGGCGGTGGACAACCTGCACGCCCACGTGAACGGCAAGGCGGACCTGCCGAGCGACGGGCGCAGCGCGCTCGCGGTCGAGGAGGTGTGCGCCACGCTGATGGAAATGGCACAAGCCGTGGCCGCGCCGACGCCGGGGGCCGCGGGGGCGTCCCCCGCATAACGAAGCCGGGGGGACACCCCCCGGTGGCCCCCCGGGGGCCGCGGGGGCGTCCCCCGCATAACGAAGCCGGGGGGACGCCCCCCTTGACCGCTCCCCGCGCGTGGGTTTGAGTGGGCCCGTCCCGGGGCGCGGAAAGGGCGGCAGAAAATGTTGGATTTCCGACCAGTTTTCCTGGTCGTCGGCATCCTGCTCACGACTCTTGCCGTGGGCATGATCATCCCGGCCGCCGCCGACGCCGTGGCCGGCCATCCGGAGTGGCAGGTGTTCGCCGCGTCGGCCGGCGTGACCATGTTCGTCGGCGTCGCCATGGCGCTGGCCAGCCGCGCCGGCGGCACCTCGTTCACGGTGCGCCAGGCCTTCGTCATGACGACGCTGAGCTGGATCGCCATCACCGTCTTCGCCGCCCTTCCGTTCGCCTTTTCCGAGCTCGACATGAGCTTCACCGACGCCTTCTTCGAGGCCATGTCGGGGATCACGACGACGGGATCGACGGTGATCACCGGGCTCGATTCGGCGCCGCCGGGCATCCTTCTGTGGCGGGCGCTGCTGCAGTGGCTGGGCGGCATCGGCATCATCGTCATGGCCATCGCGGTCATGCCCATGCTGCGCGTCGGCGGCATGCAGCTGTTCCGCGTCGAGGCCTCGGAACAGTCCGAGAAGGTGATGCCCAGGGCGGCCCAGATCGCCACCGCCATCGGGGTCATCTATCTGGGGCTGACGGTCCTCTGGGCCGGCGCCTACTGGGTGGCCGGCATGAGCGGCTTCGAGGCCATGGTCCATTCCATGACCACCATCGCCACCGGCGGTTTCTCCACGTCCGATGCCTCCCTCGGCCATTTCGCCAGCGTTTCCATCGACGCCATCGCCACCGCCGGCATGCTGGTCGGCGGCCTGCCGTTCCTGTTGTACCTGAGGACGGTGCAGGGCGATTTCCGGGTCCTTTTCCGCGACACCCAGGTGCGCTCGTTCTTCGCCATCGTCGCCGTGGTGGTGATCACGTCCGCCGCCTGGCTGTGGCTGGACAATGGGCTCGATCCGCTTCAGGCGATCCGCTACGCCGCGTTCAACGTCGCCTCGGTGATCACCGGCACCGGGTATTCCACCGCGGACTACGGCCTGTGGGGCAGTTTCGCGGTTCCCATCTTCTTTTTCCTCATGTTCATCGGCGGCTGCGCCGGCTCGACCACGTGCGGCATCAAGGTCTTCCGCTTCCAGGTGCTGTACGCCGCCGCGCACACCCAGATCCAACACCTTTTGCAGCCCCACGGGGTGTTCATTCCGTACTACAACCGCCGGCCCATCCCCGACGACGTCATCGTCTCGGTGCTCAGCTTCTTCTTCGTCTTCGGCCTCACCTTCGCCCTTCTCGCCATGGGGCTGGGCATCTTAGGGCTGGATTTCCTGACCGCCGTGTCCAGCGCGGCGACGGCGATCTCCAACGTCGGCCCCGGCCTGGGTCCGGTGGTCGGCCCGGCGGGCAACTTCCAGAGCCTGCCCGACGCCGCCAAGTGGCTGCTGGCGGCGGGCATGCTGCTGGGTAGGCTCGAGCTGTTCACGGTGATCGTGCTGTTCACCCGCTCGTTCTGGCGCGGTTGATACCAAGGGGCGCTGATCATGGCCGGCGAGACCTACACGCCCGAAGAGATGCTGGGGCGGCTGGTCGCCTTCGACACCACGTCGCACCTGTCCAACCTGGAGCTCATCGAATTCGTCGCCGGGTACCTGGCCGGGCACGGGGTGGAAGCGACCCTGGTCCATAGCGACGACCGCACCAAGGCCAACCTGATCGCCACCGTCGGGCCGGCGAAGCCCGGCGGCGTGGTGCTGTCGGGGCACACCGACGTGGTGCCGGTCAAGGGCCAGGCCTGGGACACGGACCCGTTCACCGTGGCCCGGCGGGACGGGCGCCTGTACGGCCGCGGCACGGCCGACATGAAGGGCTTCATCGCCTGCGCCCTGGCCGGCGTGCCCGGCTTCCTGGCCCGCGCGCTGAAGGTGCCCATCCACCTGGCCTTTTCCTACGACGAAGAGGTGGGCTGCCTGGGCGCCCGGCCCCTGCTCGAGCGCCTGGTCGCCGAGAAGCCCCCGCCGCTGCTCGCCATCATAGGAGAGCCGTCGGGGATGAAGGTGGCCAACGCGCACCGCGGCGTGACCAAGTTCGCCACCACGGTGACCGGCCGGCCGGGCCATTCCTCGGACCCGGCGAAGGGCGTCAACGCCATCGAGTACGCCGCGCTATGCATCGCCTTCCTCGGCCGCCTGGCCGCCGACATGCGCGCCAGCGCCGCCCCGGACGGGGCCGGCGACTTCGACCCGGCCTATTCGACGATCAACGTCGGGACCATAGACGGCGGGGCGGCGGTCAACATCATCGCCGGCGCCTGCCGGTTCACCTGGGACTGCCGGGCCATGCCGGGCACCGACGGCACAGAGGCGAAGCGGCGCCTGGACACCTATGCGACCGAAGAGCTGCTGCCCCGGATGCGCGCCGCCGGCGCCGCCGCGGACGTGGGCATCGTCACCGGGGAGACGGGCTCGGTGCCGCCGCTCGTGCCCGAGCCCGGCTCCCCGGCGGAGGCCCTTCTGCTGGCGCTGACGGGGCAGAACGCGTGCACGACGACGCCATTCGGCTCCGAGGCCGGCCTGTTCCAGCAATCGGGCATCCCCGCCGTCATCTGCGGCCCCGGCAGCGTCGCCCAGGCCCACCAGCCGAACGAGTTCGTGAGCGTCGATCAATTGGAGGAATGCGCCGAATTGCTGGGCAAGGTGGCCGACTGGGCGGAGCGGGGGTAGGTCAGAGGCGCTGCTGTCAGGGGAGCGGCCTGACGATGCGGAGGTGCATTGAGAACCGCGCTCGCCGCCAGGACCGTCTCAGAGAACGACCGCTAATGGGTTCCAAAGACTTTCTGCAAAAGAGCCGTTGTGCGTTTGACCGGGTCCTGGCGAATCGCGGCTTCTTCCCTGGCAATGTAATAAAACAACCCCTCCATGCCCTTTTCGATGACGTAGGTGGTCAAGTCAGCCTTGACGTCCGGCACGAAAGGCAGGCTGCGATACTGCCCCATCATGTTTTCGTACGATTGAATTGCGCCAACCTCGGCAAGGCTTTGATCGACGATGGGGCGCATTTCCATGGCCAGGGGGCGCGACATCCTGCCCTGGAAATAGCGGGTCGCGGAATCGTCCGGTCCTTCATAGATGGCGCGCACGTCCTCCATGGTCATGTCGCTGATCGCCTGCCAGAAAAGTTTCTTGGCCTTTGGAGTGGCCACTTCGGCGGCCCGGTTCAAACGAAGTTCCAGATCATCGAGCAGGGACGACATGCCAAATTTTCGCAAGGTCGACTGCACCGTCCCGAGACTCTCCGGCAGGGGAAGGTGAATGGAGGGGTCGGCATTGAATCCGTCGTTCCGGCCGAGCTGGCCGACGACGGTTTCGGTGCCGACACGGAGGGCATCCTTCAGACCCGCACCGATTTCCGCCGTCGTCGGCCCGGTTTGGCTGGAGGGCGCGTTTCCGAGGCCTTCGAAAAGGTTCTTGCCTTTTTGCAACCAGTCGCCTTGTGCCGTTGCGTCGCCATTGGCGACAGCGGCAAGCAGGAAGGGGACTACCCCCAGGATTACAAAAGCCCTTTTCATAGATGCAGCGGCAGAAAGACCGACCCCTCTTTAGTTGCTGATCCGGATATTGACGCGCCGGTTTTTGCGTTCGTCCTTATCGTCGCCCGTCGCCACCGCCGGTGATTTCTCGCCGAAACGGTCCTTTTTTAGCTTCTTGCCCGATACGCCCATTCTCACCAGCCGGATGACGACGGCATCGGCGCGTTTGTCGGACAGGGTCTTGTTGTAGTCATTCTTACCCACCGTATCGGTATGGCCGACGACGGCAACCTTGGCCTTCTTTCGGCTCTTATAGTCGGCTACAGCCTTTTTGATCACGGCCTCGGCGGCGGCATCGAATTCGGTGCTGTCCGTATCGAAGTACACCACGTAGTCTCTCGGAGGCGGTGGCGGAGGGACTACTTTTTTCTTCGGTGCGGGCTTGGCCGCCATGGGCGCCGGCACCAACGCCTGTTCCGCAGCCGCCAATGCCTCTTCGAAGGCGCTGCGGCACCGGGCGATGTCCTTCGGTTGGAAGTCCTCCTCCTGCTCCTCCATCCAGCAGTCGAACATGACCTGAGCGCGGGCCGCATGCTTGGGTGCCTTTTCCCGGGCGCCGGAGTCGAGGGCGGCTAATAATTTGGTGCGGGCGGTCTTTAGCTCGCCAACCTTGTTCCCGGGCAAATTCCGCGCCTTGATCGCCTGTGGCTGGACCCCCTTGCCCTGGGCCGCCGCCTGGGCCTTCTTGTCGAAGAAAACGGCGTTTTTGGGATCGCCTTCATCGTCTTCACCAAAGGCAATTTGCGCATACTCTACGTGAAGTGCCTTCTGGAAGGCCGTGCCCTTCGAAGATAAGCCGCGGGTTTTATCGATGTCGATTGCGGTACACGCCGCAAGGAGCCACACGCCGACGACGCTTGCCAGCAGGATTTTCAAATGCCTCATAAAAGACCTCCCTAGTCCCTGATGCGTTTCATTTTACCGAGAGTACGATGACGGAGCGGGCTAGAATACGCAATTTTTAGCAAACGCTTTGGCTTCGTTCCCCGTCCACTGACCCTTGTCCTTCTGCTTCATGTCCTCGCACCATTCCTTGCTGCCGACATCGGGTGAACAGGCCATGAGCGTGGCGGCGGTCAAGGCGGCGCAGACGACGGCCATGCACGATTTGGCAAGAGATACCATCAAAGGAGCCCCCCCTGGAATGCCGTTGCCTTTGGCTGTCGTTACACTGCGAACCATTAGCGGGTCATGAAACACGTGCACGGCGGAACCAGGTCGAGGGACGGAAAAAACCTCTGAACATTCGCGCCGGCTCCGCGCCCGATCATCGCGATCATGAAGGACAAAGACCGTTTTGAGCCCTGCCCGTCGGTACGCCGACCCCTCGTTTTCCGCACGCCCACGGGCGCTCCGCGGGTCGGGTCCACCGACCGCGCTAATTCCCGAACAGCTTTTTCAGGCTCTCGGGCGGATCGGCACTTGCTGCTTTTGCGGCGGCTCCTGTCGTTGCGGCGGCGATGTCGGGTGTGGGCCGCGGGCGCCGGCGCGCCGGACGCGGGCGCGCGGGCGGCCTTGACTTGACCGGCCGGAAGTCTATATCAAGCGCCCACCGGGCAGCCCCCGCTTCGGCCGACCAACCCATCGGCCGGCCTGGTTCCCGACACCATCACCGTTCCTGCCGGCCGGGGCGCCTTTCCCGTCAACCCGGGCGCCGTTCCGACAAGACGGGCGGGCCGGGGCCGTCCCCGGCGATCGGATGCGGGTTTTGTTTGTGACGAAGGATTTGAGACGTTGGATATCCGCAATATCGCCATCATCGCCCACGTCGACCACGGCAAGACGACCCTGGTCGATGTGCTGCTGCACCAAAGCGGCGTCTACCGCGAAAACCAGCAGGTCCCCGAAAGGGTCATGGACAGCAACGACCTGGAACGGGAACGGGGCATCACCATTCTCGCCAAGTGTGCGTCGGTGGAATGGAAGGGCGTGCGCATCAACATCGTCGACACCCCCGGCCACGCCGATTTCGGCGGCGAGGTGGAACGCATTCTGGATATGGTCGACGGCGTGCTGCTGCTGGTCGATGCCTCCGAAGGCCCCATGCCGCAGACCAAGTTCGTCACCCAGAAGGCTTTGGCCCTCGGCCTCAAGCCCATCGTCGTGGTCAACAAGATCGACAAGCCCGACGCCAGGC
>JACZWD010000224.1 GCA_022572335.1 Pseudomonadota bacterium | reverse complement strand
GCCACCTATACCCGCCAGGCCCGGGAGGCGGGCGCCGAGGTCACCATCGTCTCGTCGGACAAGGACATGATGCAACTGGTGGGCGAGGGCGTGACCATGCGGGACGCCATGAAGAACCGGGACATCGGGCCCGAGCAGGTGCGCGAAAAGTTCGGCGTCGGCCCGGACAGGGTGATCGACGTGCAGGCGCTGGCCGGGGATTCGTCCGACAACGTGCCCGGCGTGGCGGGGATCGGCGTGAAGACGGCGGCCGCGCTCATCAACGAGTACGGGGACCTGGATACGGTGCTGGCGCGCGCCGGCGAGATCAAGCAGCCGAAGCGCCGCCAGGCCCTCATCGAGCAGGCCGGGAACGCCCGCATCTCGCGCGATCTGGTGACCCTCCGCGACGACGTCCCGGTGACCGATACGATCGACTCCTTCGCCGTGCGCGAGCCCGAGGCCGAGGTTCTGCTCAAGTTCCTCAGGGAACAGGCCTTCAAGTCGCTCCTTGGCAAGATGGAAAGCCGCCTGGCGCCGGCCGCCGCGGGCGCCCGGGCCGGGGGCGCGCCGCCGGCGCCGGAGGAAACCGCCTACGAGCTGGTGCAGGGCACCGAGGCGCTCGAGCGCTGGATCGCGGCGGCGCACGAGGCCGGCGTCGTCGCCGTGGACACCGAAACCACGTCCCTCGACGCCATGCGCGCCGGCCTGGTGGGCCTGTCCCTGTCCATTGGCGCCGGGCGCGCCTGCTACGTGCCCCTGGCCCACAAGACGCCGGCACGGCAGGGGTCCCTGGACCTGGGGGACGGCGGCGGCAAGGGCGCCGCCGGCGAGGCGCCGCCGCCCCAGATCCCCATGGACGAGGCGCTGGCGCTGCTCAAGCCCCTGCTCGGGGACGCCTCGGTGCTGAAGGTCGGGCACAACATCAAGTACGACATGCACGTCCTCCGCCGCCACGGGATTGCGGTGACGCCCGTGGACGACACCATGGTGCTGTCCTACGTGCTCGAGGGCGGCCTGCACGGCCACGGCATGGACGAATTGGCGGTCCTCCATCTGGATCACCAGACGATCAAGTTCAAGGACGTGACCGGCACCGGCAAGACCCGGATCACCTTCGACCAGGTGCCCCTGGACAAGGCCCTGGACTATGCCGCCGAGGACGCCGACGTGACCGGGCGCCTGCACCGGCTTTTGAAGCCGCGGCTGGTGGCCGAGCACATGGTCGGTGTCTACGAGACCATCGAACGCCCCCTGATCCCGGTGCTCGAGCAGATGGAGCGCACGGGCATTCGCGTGGAGGCCGATCAGTTGAAGCGCCTGAGCGACGATTTCGCCGTTCGCCTGGAGGAGTTGCAGGAGGAAATCCACGGCCTTGCCGGCCACCCGTTCAACGTCGGCTCGCCCAAACAACTGGGCGAAGTGCTGTTCGACGAGATGGGGCTGCCGGGCGCAAAAAAGAGCGGCAAGACCGGCGCCTACGTGACCAGCGCCGACGTGCTCGATGACCTCGCCGCCCAGGGCCACGACCTGCCGGCCCGGGTGCTGGACTGGCGCCAGCTGGCGAAGCTCAAGAACACCTATACCGACACCCTGGTCGGCGAGATCAACCCGGCGACGGGACGGGTGCACACCTCTTATAACCAGACCGGGGCGTCCACCGGGCGGCTCAGCTCGAGCAATCCCAATCTCCAGAACATTCCCGTGCGCACCGAGGAGGGACGCAAGATCCGCCGCGCCTTCGTGGCCGAGAAGGGCTGGACCCTGCTGTCCGCCGATTATTCCCAGATCGAGTTGAGGCTGCTCGCCCACGTGGCCGGGATCGAGGCGCTCAAGGATGCCTTCCGCGACGGCATCGACATCCACGCCCTGACCGCGTCCCAGGTCTTCGGCGTGCCCGTGGAAGGCATGGATCCCATGGTCCGGCGCCAGGCGAAGGCGATCAACTTCGGCATCATTTACGGCATCTCCGCCTTTGGCCTGGCGCGCCAGCTGGGGATCCCCCGATCCCAGGCCGGCGCCTACATCAAGGCCTATTTCGAGCGCTATCCCGGCATCCGCGACTACATGGAGCGCACCAAGGCCGAGGCCCGCGCGCAGGGATACGTGACCACCCTTTTCGGGCGAAAGTGCCACCTGCGCGGGATCAACGACAAGAACCCGGCGCTGAAAAGCTTCGCCGAGCGGGCCGCCATCAACGCTCCCCTCCAGGGGGGGGCGGCGGACATCATCAAGCGCGCCATGGTGCGGCTGCCCGGCGCGCTCCAAGGTGCGTCCTTAAGCGCGCGCATGCTGCTGCAGGTCCACGACGAGCTGGTCTTCGAGGTCCCCGAGGCGGAAGTGGACGACACGGCGGCGCTGGTCAAAAAAGTGATGGAATCGGCGGTTTCGCTGGAGGTGCCGCTGGTGTTGGATACGGGCGTCGGGGACAACTGGGACGAGGCCCATTAGGAATCGGAGAGGCAGACAGCGGTGCCCGAGGAACTCAGAAAAATCCTTTTTTCCAAGGAAGAGGTGCAGGCGGCGGTCATCGATTACTGCCTGCGCTCGAAGATCCGGCTGCCCGACAACAACATCGAGGACCTGGAGGTGCGCGCCGACCCCGAGGCGATGGTCGTCCTCAAGTACGGCGCCACCGTTCCGGGGGACGACACCGAGGTCGAACCGAGCCGCGACCAGGTGGCCGCCGCCCTCATCCGCTACCGCAGCGGCATAAAAGTTCCGCTTCCGCGCAGCGCCCAGAAGGTCCTGCAACCGGCCGACGACGGCATTTTCCTGGTGATCGACATGGACTGGGGCAAGGGGGCGAAATCACATTGACCGTGCCGCCGGGCCGGTCCTACACCGGCTGCACCCGGGGCGCCCGGCGGCGGCTCCGACCGGCCCGGCGCCGCATGGCGGCCACCACCCTGTACCCCAGAAGCAGCGCCAGAACCGCGGCGTAGATCAACGGCTCGCGCACGTCGGCCTTGACCATCAAATAGTAGTGGATGACGCTGCCGATGGCGATCAGGTACACCAGCCGGTGCAGCTGTTTCCAGCGCCCCGCGCCGAGGCGCCGGACCATGGCGTTGGTGGACGTGGCCGCCAGCGGAAACAGAAGCAGGAACGCGACCCAGCCCACCGTGATGTACCGGCGCGTAAAGACATCGGCCCAGATTTCCCGCCAGTCGAAGAACTGATCCAGGGCGATGTAGTTCGCGGTGTGCAGGAAGGTATACGCAAAGGCGAACAACCCCAGCATGCGGCGAAAGCGCATCGGCGCGGCCCAGCCCGAGAGTCGGCACAGGGGCGACACCGTCAGCACGATCACGATGAAGCGCAACGCCCAGTCGCCGGTGAAGCGGTTTGCGGCCTCGACCGGATTGGCCCCCAACCCGCCAACCCAGGCCGCCCATGCAAACCACGCCAAAGGGCTCAGGCACAGGGCGAAGACCAGGGGTTTTCCAATCAAGCGAATACGCTGCTCGGTCATCATCACGGGCATCGGCGGGTCGTTGTCAAAGGGTTGCTCCCAGTGTGGTGGAACAGAAGTTCGCAGCATATGGGACCGCTTTTCCCGGTCCCTGGGTAGGAAACGCCGCGCCGGCGATGCCGGTGGCATCGTCAAGCGGCGTTGACGCCCTCCAGGGGCCGGGAAAAGCGACCTTCGGCGGCCATACAGG
>JACZWD010000223.1 GCA_022572335.1 Pseudomonadota bacterium | reverse complement strand
GGTCGCGGGGGCGCCCCCCGCATACGGTGTCGGGGGGACACCCCCCGGTGGCCCCCCGGGGCGTCGGGAAGGCTTGCCGATGGGCCGCCATCGCCTGCGCCTCCCCTCCTGCCGAGGAAACGGGAAACGCGATCGTATGATACGCGAAATCGTGAAAGTAAGTACTGGGCCGGCGTCTTGCCGACGTGGCTACATGTTGCGGCGGTACTGCCCGCCGGCCTCGAACAGGGCCTCGGTGATCTGGCCCAGGGAGCAGCAGCGGACGGCCTCGATAAGCACGGCGAACACGTTTTCGCCGCCGGTCGCCGCCTGCTTGAGGCGGGCCAGCATGGCCGGGGCCTCGTCCTTGTGGCGCTTCTGGAAGGCGCGCAGCCGTTTGATCTGGCTTTTCTTTTCCCTTTCGGTGGAACGCGCCAGGCGGGGCGTGACCGCCTCCTCGGCGGCGTCGGGGTTGATGAAGGTGTTGACCCCGACGAGGGGCAGCGTGCCGTCGTGCTTGAGGGTCTCGTAATGGAGGGATTCGTCCTGGATTTTGCCGCGCTGGTAGCCCGTTTCCATGGCGCCGAGCACGCCGCCGCGTTCGCTCAGGCTCTCGAATTCCCGGAGCACCGCGTCTTCCACCAAGTCGGTCAGTTCCTCGATGATGAAGGCGCCCTGGTTGGGGTTCTCGTTCCGGCCCAGGCCCCATTCGCGGTTGATGATCATCTGGATGGCGAGGGCCCGGCGCACGCTTTCTTCGGTCGGCGTGGTGAAGGCCTCGTCGTGGGCGTTGGTGTGCAGGCTGTTGCAGTTGTCGTTGACGGCGATCAACGCCGGCAAGGTGGTGCGGATGTCGTTGAAGTCCATTTCCTGGGCATGGAGGGACCGGCCCGAGGTTTGTATATGATATTTAAGCCTTTGGCTGCGTTCGTTCGCGCCGTACTTGAACCGCATGGCGGTCGCCCAGATGCGCCGCGCCACCCGTCCCATCACCGAGTATTCGGGGTCCATGCCGCTGGAGAAGAAGAACGACAGGTTGGGCGCGAAGTCGTCGACGTGCATGCCGCGGGCAAGGTAGGCCTCCACGTAGGTGAATCCGTTGGCAAGGGTGAAGGCGAGCTGGGATATGGGATTGGCCCCGGCCTCGGCGATGTGGTAGCCGGAAATGGACACCGAATAGAAGTTCCGCACCCGGTGGCGGATGAAATATTCCTGGATGTCCGCCATCATCCTGAGGGCGAACTCGATGGAGAAAATACAGGTGTTCTGGCCCTGGTCCTCCTTCAGGATGTCGGCCTGCACCGTGCCGCGCACGTTCTCGTGCACGTAGGCGCGGATCTTCGCCGTCTCCCCGCCGGAGGGCGGGCGGCCCCGTTGGCGCTCATGGTTCTCCAACCGCTGG
Organism: Pseudomonadota bacterium; assembly: GCA_022572335.1. Lineage (GTDB taxonomy): Bacteria > Pseudomonadota > Alphaproteobacteria > Rhodospirillales > 2-02-FULL-58-16 > JACZQZ01. Next base: position 2,287 of record JACZWD010000223.1, on the reverse strand, counting down.
TCGATGGCGGTATTGAGGAACATGGCCAGGATCGCCGGGGCCGGACCGTTGATGGTCATGGAGACGGAGGTTTCGGGGGCGCACAGGTCGAAGCCGTCGTAGAGCGCCTTCATGTCGTCCAGGGTCGCCACCGAGACCCCCGAATTGCCCACCTTGCCGTAAATGTCCGGGCGTTCGTGGGGATCGAAGCCATACAGGGTCACCGAATCGAAGGCGGTGGACAGGCGCTTGGACGGCGAATGTTTCGACAGGATTTTGAAGCGCTTGTTGGTGCGTACCGGGTCGCCCTCGCCGGCGAACATGCGGGTCGGATCCTCGCCCTCGCGGCGGAACGGGAAGACCCCGGCCGTGTACGGGAATTCCCCGGGGACGTTTTCGGTGAGCAGCCATTTGAGGATCTCGCCGTCGTCTTCGAACCGGGGCAGGGCCACCCGGGGAATGACGGTGCCCGAGAGGGTGGCTCGGACGCCGGTGCCCGGCGCCTTCGCCGCGTCGGCTTCGGCGGCGTACCGCGTCTTGAGCCCGGGCCAGCCGTCCAGCAGGGCGCGGCAGCGCTCGTCCAGGGCCGCCTCGCGCTCGGCGACGAGGGCGTCCAAATCGCGCTTGTGCCGGGCGCCCCTGCCCGCCGCCTCGAGCATGCGCCTGGCCGCGGTGAGCTGCTGGCGCTCGCGGGCGATGCGCGCCTGCCCGGCGGCGTCCCGGTGGTAGTCGCGCAACGTAGCGACGACTTCGGCCAGGTAATGCTGGTGTCCGGGCGGAACGATGGCGATGCCGGCCCCCGTCTCCCCGGCGCCGATGGACGGCGCCGTGCCCTGCGGCCCGTCCACGCCCTTGTCGGCGAACATGCGCAGGATCGCCCCATACAGCGCCGTGATGCCGGCGTCGTTGAAGTGGGAGGCGACGGTGCCGAACACCGGCATCTCGTCCGCTGGCGTGGAGAAGGCCTCGCGGTTGCGCTGGACCTGCTTGCGCACGTCCCTGAGCGCGTCGAGCGCGCCCTTGCGGTCGAACTTGTTGATGGCGACGGCATCGGCGAAGTCCAGCATGTCGATCTTCTCGAGCTGGCTGGCGGCGCCGAATTCGGGGGTCATCACGTAGAGCGACACGTCCACGTGGTTGACGATGCCGGCGTCGCCCTGGCCGATGCCCGGCGTCTCCACCATCACCAGGTCGAAGCCGGCGGCCTTGCACGCGGCGACGATGTCGGACAGGCAGGCGGGCACCTCGCGCGCCGCGCCCCGCGTCGCCATCGAGCGCATGTAGACGCGGCCGCCCGAAATCGCGTTCATGCGGATGCGGTCGCCGAGCAGGGCGCCGCCGCTGCGGCGCCTGGAGGGGTCGATGGCGATCACCGCGATCTTCGGCTCGTCGGCGTACAGGCGGAAGCGCCGGATCAGTTCGTCGACGACGGACGACTTGCCGGAACCGCCGGTCCCGGTGACGCCGAGCACGGGAACGCCCGTGCGCCGCGAGGCAAGGGCGCGGATCTCGCCCAGGCGCTTCGCATCCAGCGTCCCGTTCTCCAGGGCCGAGATGACGCGGGCCAGGGCCCCGTGGCCGCCCGCGGCGAGGCCGTCGAGGCCGGCCGGAAGAGCGAGGGCGCGCGCCGTGTCGACGCGCTCCAGCATGTGGCCGATCATCCCCTGGAGGCCAAGGCGGCGGCCGTCCTCGGGCGTGTAGACGTGGCTGACGCCATACGCCTCGAGCTCGCTCGCCTCGTCGGCCACGATGACGCCGCCGCCGCCGGCGAACACCTTGACATCGGCGCGGCCGCGCTCGGCCAGCAGGTCGATCATGTACCTGAAGTACTCCATGTGGCCGCCCTGGTACGAACTGACGGCGACGGCATGGGCGTCCTCCTGGACGGCCGCCGTCACCACTTCGTCCACCGAGCGGTTGTGGCCCAGGTGAATGACCTCGGCGCCGGCGGCCTGGAGGATTCGCCGCATCACGTTGATCGAGGCATCGTGGCCGTCGAACAGGCTGGACGCGGTGACGAAGCGCACGGGAATGGCGGCCTTGCGGGCCGTCTTCGCGGCTTTCCCGCCGGGCTCCTTGCGCGCCTTACGGGCCTTTTTCGCGGGGCTGACGGCGACGGCGTCGTCGGGCACGGCGATCTCCTGCCATGGGGGCGCGGCGGCCATGCCGCGTCACGGACTCATACCAAGGGTCGCTGATCATGACTCATAGAGATCGCGTAGGCGGCTCGTCGGGCAGGAGGAAAGTTGCAGGCGATGCGGCGCATCGTCAAAACTTTTCGACGCCCTCCGACGGGCCGCATACGCGA
>JACZWD010000222.1 GCA_022572335.1 Pseudomonadota bacterium | reverse complement strand
GGAGACGCCGATGCGGGCCCGGCCCCGGCGGATGTCCACGGTGGGGCCGTCCGCCGCCCGCACCACCAGATGGAGGGCGGCGGAAAGGTCCGTCACCGCGACGCCCTCCACGGTGAAGGCCAGGCCCGAGATGTCGGCGTCGGCGGCAACGTCCACGTCGCCGCCCTCCCAGGCGAGGGACCCGCGGGCGGCCACGGTTCCCGAGACGGGCCCGGCGGCGGCGGCGAGGGGAACCAGATCGCCCGGCTGAAGGCCGTCCGCCGCGAAGCGCACCGGCTCGACGGCGAAGGCCGCCGCCCCCCGGTTGCGCGCCAGGTCGTGGCTTCCGCTCAGGCTCAGGCGCAGGCGCCCGTCGGCGCCCGTGGCGGCGGCGGTGAAGGTGGCTCGCGTGCCGTCGAAGGCCACCGTTCCGCTTAACGCCAGGGGCGAAAACACGGGCGTTGGCGCGGCATGGCCGAGGGACCCGCCGGTGATCGTGGCGCGCCCGCCCTTGCCGCCGGCATCGACGACGACATCGGCGCTCAGCCCCTGGAGGCGCAGCACATGGCCGCCGATCCCGGCCCGCGCCTCGTCGATGACGGCGGTGAATACGGCGGAAAGGTCCGGCCGCACGGTGCCGTCCAGGCGGGCGGAGAACGCGCCGTCCGCCGTCGCGGCATGGAGTCTGGCGCCGGCGACGCGGATGGGCGGCAGGGTGGGGCCTCCGGCGCCGCCGCCCGCGCCCATGGCCTCCCTGAGGGCGCCGAGGGCGCCCGCGTCCGGCGCCGAGACGTCCACGTCGAGACCGCTGATCTCGATGCGTTCGATCCGCCCCCGGCCGAGCCCCGACAGGGTGTAGGAGACGGAGACGGCGGCGATGCTCAGGTCCGGTCCCAGGCGGATGTCTTCGATGCGCGTCCCCTCGAGGCCGACGCCGGCGACGGAGAACTCCGCGTCCGCCAGACCGCGCGCGGCGAGCTCGCCCCGGATGACCATCTCCAGGATCGCCGTCCGCGCGACGACCGCGGCTCCGCCCAGGCCGGCGGCGACGAGCACCGCCACGCCCGCTGCCCGCGCCAAGCGCCGCCCGAACGGGCGCCGCGGCGCGTCTGTTGCGTTCGCGTGCGGGGTCATGGACAGAGCCTGTTCCTTGGTTGCTTAATTCCGTGGCTCATCGATGCGTATCGGCTGCGCCGAGCGGGGTTGCACCCCACACCCCGCTTTTTTTTAGGGCCGCAGGCCCTAAATCCCAAGGGGTTGCGGCGGCGCTTGGCACAAACCGGCTTTTGCCGGGACGACGAAGCGTATCGCGGATTCGTGATTCTTGGTACCGACGCGGAATTCGGCCCGGGGAAATCGTCCGCCCGGGCTCAAAACCTAATCGTAGCCGTAGAGCCAGTATGTGGTCGCGTGGTGGATGTTTTTCACCGAGTGCACGGCGCCGCGCGGGATGAACACCTCGTCCCCCGGCCCTGCCACCAGGCGTTGGCCGCCGACGGTCAGTTCCAGGCGCGCCTCGGTCACGGTGACCAGCTCATTGGTCGAATGCACGAACCCGTTCCATTCCCGCCCCGGAGGATCGACGAAGAGGCCGCACGAATAGCCGCGCCCGCGCCAGTCGGCGGCGACCGCGGAACGGTCCACCGGCGCATCGAACCTGCCCTTCGTGATCCTCGCCGGCTGATACGGCATTCCTTCCGGACCTCCAAAGCCTACCCGAATGATTCCTCCGATAAGCGTTCCGTGCGTTCGCCGGGACGAATTTCCTTCCGTGTTCGATTTCCACCGTTCAGGTTTCCACGCCGACGATCTCTCACCCTCGGCGCGCGTGATCGTTCGACACTGGCGGACACGGATGGACACGGATGAACACGGATTAACAGCAGTCCGCCATCGGAGGGTCCAAATAACACGCGGCGATGTTCCAGCTTCGGTGTTCCTTCAAAACCTCGAACGCCGATCCGATGATCCTTTCGATAGGCTGTTCCATGCACGTGTTGAATTGAATTTTGATCCGCGTTCATCCGCGTTCATCCGTGTTCGACTTCCGTCTGTCCGACACGGATAAACAACGTTCCGGAGTCGCCGGATCACCTCGGCACGCCGGCTAATACAGGCTGATGGTGACCATGCGTTCCTCGGTCATCTCCTGGATGGCGTACTTGGGGCCCTCGCGGCCGTGGCCGCTGTCCTTGACGCCGCCGTAGGGCATGAGGTCGACGCGGCTGGAAGACGTGTCGTTGATGTGGACGCCGCCGACGCGCAACGTCTTCGCCGCCTTCATGGCGGTATTGATGTCGGCGGTGAAGATGCCCGCCGCCAGGCCGTATTCCGTGGCGTTCACCCTGTCGATGGCGTCGTCGAGGGAGCGGAAGGGCAGGATGGAAAGCACGGGCGCGAAGATCTCCTCGCACACGACGCGCATGGAGGCCTCGACATCGATGAGGATGGTGGGCTGAAAGAGGACGCCGTCGCGGGTGCCGCCCACGGCCAGCCGGGCGCCCTGGTCGATGGCCTCCGTGACCCAGGCCTCGGTGCGTTCGGCCTCGGTAATGTCGATCATCGGGCCGACGAAGGTGTCCGGGTCCCTCGGGTCGCCCACCTTCCGGGTCTTCGTCTCGGCGACCAGGCGCTCGACAAGCGCATCGACGATCGGTTCGGCCACATAGAGCCGCTGCACCGAGGTGCAGACCTGTCCCGCCTTGCGGAAGGCGGCGTTGACGATGCGCGGCACCGCGTGGTCGAGGTCGGCGTCGGCGCAGACGATGGTCCCGGAAACGTTGCCCAGCTCGAGCTGGGTGCGGCGCAGGCCGGCCGCTTCCTGGATGATCCTGCCGACGCGGGTGCTGCCGGTGAAGGTGTAGAACGAGATATCGGGTTCTTCGAGCAGCCAGCCGCCCACGTCCTCGTCGCCGTTCACCAGAGTGAGGTAGCCCGGCGGCGTCCCGGCGTCGATCAACATCCCGCACAACAGGGCCGCGGTGATCGGCGTCTGCGGCGCCGGCTTGAGGACCACGGCGTTGCCCGCGGCCAGGGCCGGGGCGACCTTGTGCAGGACGGTGTTGAGGGGCGAGTTGAACGGCGTGATCGCGCACACGACGCCCACCGGCACCCGGATGGTGTAGCCCATGCGCATGGCCTGGCCCGGCGCCGTCTCGACGGGCACCATCTCGCCGTGGATGCGCTTGGCCTCCTCGGCCGACAGGATCAGCGTCTGCTGGGCGCGGGCCACCTCGCCCGCCGCGTCGCTCGTGGTGAAGCCGGTATCGGCGGTGATGGATTGGACGAACGCCTCGCGGCGCTCCTCGAGAAGCCCGGCCGCGGCGCTCAACAGGGCATAGCGCTCCTGGGCGCCCACGGGGCGCGCCGCGAAGGCGTCCTTTGCGCACCTGACCGCCTCGGCGACCTGCGCCCGCGACGGCTTGTGGGCGTGGGCGACGGTCTCGCCGGTGAACTTGTCCTTGACCGGGAACGTTTCCGCGCCGGACACCCATTCCCCGCCGATCAGCAGCCGGCATTCCTGCACCGCGTTTTCGTCCTTTGGCATGTTAGTGGCCTTTACCAGCTAAATTGCACTCATACGACGGCGTTGCGAGGTTTCCGGCTAGGAGCGCGTCGCGCCTTGGTGTGCATGCACCACAAGCGGCGCGCGACGACGCCGGGGGCCGCGGGGGCGTCCCCCGCATATCGTAGCCGGGGGGGAC